>NZ_JAUBOZ010000006.1:107946-158278 GCF_036700475.1 Microcoleus sp. T2B6
TAATTTTTGTTGTGGGGTGGGCTTCTAGCCCGCCCTAAAACTATCCTGAAGAACAGGCAAGATGCCTGTTCCACAAAGAGTGAATTTTCTTGTGGGGTGGGCTTCTAGCCCGCCCTAAAAAGAGTGCGGAAACAGTACATACCCTACATTTACACCGCATCCCAAACAATCAACTGAATCGGCGTAGGATTGTAAGCATTGCAAGGATTGTTCATTTGCGGGCAGTTAGAAATAGCAACCAGCGCGTTCATATCTGCTCGCAAATCAACTGTACTTCCCGGATCGGAGATGCCGTCAACAATTTCAAGCGTGCCATCTTCGCTAACCGGAACATTCATAAAAAAGTTGATATTGCTGACTAAATCTCGCTTGCCCAAACCGTGGGGAAGAATTGCGGCGAGGAAATTTTCAACACAGGCGTGCTGGTATTTTTTATCTAGTCCAAACCGCACCGAATTGCTCTCGCAGCTACAGGCGCCGCCGGAGGTATCGTGCCGCCCGCAGGAGTCAGCAATTATGGTCATCATGGCTCGCCCTTCGTTGGAAATGAGTTGGCTGTTTGTAGTGACAAAGATGTTGCCTTGATTGACGATCGTATCGGGGGCGCTGTAGCGTTCGGACGGGTCATCGGCATTGTAAACTAAAAAATCTACTGCTTGATTGCCGCCTAAATCTACAATGCGGAGAATCTGTCCTTTTTTGATGACACGAGACCAGGGATGTCTGGCGGGTAAAACTTCGTTATAAATTGCAGTTTTTGGATCGAGGATTTGTTGGGTAGTTGCAGTCATGGTTCACTTTTTGTGATGGAAGTGCAGAATTTTTCACCGCAGATTGATGCGGATAAGATTGAGTTGTGGAATCGGGTCTATTGCACGAACAAAGCATCGGTGTTGATGAACCCGCGCACTGCTTCCGGGTTGGCGGTGCGACACAAGTCGTCTGGTGCGGGTGCGGGGGATTTCACAATCTGAATTTGGATTGGTTTTGGATCGTAAATTGAACCAGGATGCAGGATGTGGGGGCAGTTAGAGATAATTGTCAATACGTTCATTTCGGCTCGCAAATCGATAAAACTCCCCGGTTTTTCGCAGCCTTCGCGAAACTCCATCGTGCCGTCTGGTTTGACGGCAATGCGAGTAAATAAGTTGATGTTGGGCATGATATCTTTTTTGCCCAATCCCCACCGAGTTAGGGCTTTGAGGAAGTTGTCGCGGGAGTTTTTCCAGTCTCCTTCGCCGTATTTTTTGGCATTGCTAATGGCGTTGCTGCATCCTCCTAGCAAATCGTGACAGCCGGAGGTGTCTTGGGTGATGGAAAATAGGATGCGTCCCATGTCTGTGTAGATCACCATGCCTTGTTTCAGAAAGGCGTTGAATTGAATTTTGGCGGTGTCTGCTGCGTTGAAACGTTCGATCGCATTGTCGGCGTTGTAGCACAGCATGGAAACGCCGCGAGAGCCTTCTAAATCGGTGATTCGCAGGGTGTTTCCCCGCTTGATGACCCCTGACCAGTACGCGCCGCCCGGTACGGTTTCTTGCATTAATACGAGGTCAGAATCAATTTGTGAGTTTGTGTCGATCGATGATAGTTGCACCATAAGTTCCTCTTGATGTATTGGGGGGGTCAGGGAAACCAACAATAGTATTCTGTAGTGGCAAAACTCACCCTCTCCCAAAGTAATATTTATTTCCACTGATATCTTGCACCATTCTTAAGAACGGGCAAGATGCCCGTTCCACAACACTCAATTTTATTGTGGAACGGGCATCTTGCCCGCACCACTCTCAAGAACGGGCAAGATGCCCGTTCCACACAACTCAATTTTATTGTGGAACGGGCATCTTGCCCGTTCCTAAATAGGTAATTGACAATGGTGCAAGATGTTAAGTTTCCACTTACTTAGGTTGGCAGTTGTACTCTTGGCGCAGGTGCAAAAAGTGCAAATACAAACCTATTTCTATTTAAGCAGCCATTGCAACTGCTTCCTGTCCGTGTTTCCGCATCAAATCCATGAGTTCGTCGCGGTAATCGTGGAATTTGGCGTGGCGTTTAACGCTGGGAGTGCGATCGGGCAAATTAATCGACATTTCCTTTCTCACTGTACCGGGACGAGCGCCCAAAGCATAAATCCGATTGGAAAGAAACACCGCTTCTTCGACATCGTGGGTAATCATAAAGATTGTAATCTCAGTGCGACGCCACAAATCCAGCATGAATTCGTGCATCGATTCTTTAGTGTGGATATCCAAGGCGCCGAAAGGTTCATCCATTAATAACACTTTAGGTTCAGAAGCGAGGGCGCGGGCGATCGCCACCCGCTGTTTCATCCCGCCCGACAATTCCTTCGGCAGCGACGAAGCAAACTGCGTCAATCCTACCACATTCAAATAATAGCTCGCTTGTTCGCGCCGCTTTTTCTTGGAAACGCCTTGAAGTTTGAGACCAAACTCGGCATTTTCCTGCACGTTCATCCAAGGATAAAGAGTGTAATGCTGAAATACCATACCTCGATCCGGGCCAGGCGAAACAACTTCCTTGCCGTCAATTTTCACTTCCCCTGTTGTCGGCTTGTCCAATCCCGCAATCTGCCTCAACAGAGTAGATTTGCCCGAACCGGATGCGCCTACCGCGCAGATAAATTCGCCTTGCTTGATGCTCATATTGATGTCCTTGAGGACAACTAATTTACCCTTTTTCGTTTCAAAGTTTTTGTGCAGATTGTTGATTTGCAGAAACATGAGTTTATCCTCTGTATTGTAAGTAAAAAAATGATACCATTCTGCCTTCTAACACCAAATCCTCGTTAGTAACTCTTTAGTCCGCGAAGGCGGACTTCGTTTGTGTAGAAGCGGTTTCAACCGCCGAGTACGATAAGAGTTTTTAACACTGATTTGTATAACATCTGCTTACTGTTTCTGACTTGACCATTTACAAGAAACCCGCAGCAGATATTGAAAAAGCAAGTCAAAACCCAGTCCGATCGCCCCAATGACAATCAGCCCCACAAAAATTTCATCGGTTCGGAGAAATCGACCGGCGACGCTGATCCGGCGGCCTAAGCCTTCGGTGGCGGCAATCAATTCCGACACGATTACCAATTGCCAAGCCGCAGCTAGGTTGATGCGGCTAGCATCAAGAATTCCCGGCAAAACGTGGGGAAAAATAACTTGAGTTAGGATTTCCCAGCGATTTCCACCTAACATATAAGTAGATTCGATCAAGTCTTTTGGAACAAACTTGACTGTATCCATTACCATCAGCGAATTGAAGAAAAAGACGCCGATAAATATCAGCATTATTTTGGGTTCTTCGCCGATTCCTAAGTATAGAATTAGCAGGGGAATGAATGCTGGTGCGGGCATATATCGCATCAAGCCGAACATGGGTTCCAGCAAGGCGCGAATACTGGGAAAACTGCCCATCAGCACGCCAATGGGTATGGAAAAAACCAAGGCGAACAGAAAGCCCACTCCCACCCGCCACAAACTCGCTACCGTGTCTTTCAAAAGTTCGCGAGTGTTCCACAGCCGACCAAATGCCTCTAAAACTTTGCCGGGGGAAGGCAAAAATTTGGGGTCTACGTTGGCGAAGGTTGTTACTAGCCACCACAGCAGCAGCGGCAGTGCGATCGATGTCACCGTTAACCCAATATTGAGGGGTTGTGGTATCTCTTCCGCAATCCGCCAGAAAACGGTGGGATTTAGGTTTTTTTGCTTGAGGTGGGATTGAATGGATCGGGGATCGGGATTTGGTGGCATGATTTAATTGCGGAACGGTTTGTCGAGTAATTGGAGTAGATGTTGGGGATTATAAAAAGTATTTTTTTTAAGGTTTTTTGTGTCTGCACAATCCTAAATTAGGCCTTTTAGCTTTTACCCTCGGCATAAGCTTTGATAAAGCGATCGTCAAATAAAGTGCTGATATCTGGTTGGGTTTTGGCTAAATTTACATCGACGAGAAATTTAGTCATTTCTGCCGCCGCAAACTGCAATGATGTCATGTCATTTCCCGGTTGAAAGGCTTTCAAGTTTTCTTCGATCGTGAATATCTTCGTGCCGTTTTCATATTCTTTGTATTCCTCAACGCTAACTCCGGCGCGGTTGGCTAGAATCTCGTAAGATTTCTCTTTGTTTGCTTTCATGTATTCCAATGTTGCAAACCATGAATTGACCAGGGCTTGTACTCGATCGGGGTGTTCGCCGATAAACTTTCGGGTGAATACCAAATGGTCGGAAATCGCCCCCGGAAAATCTTTGGAACTAAACAGTTCCTTGCTGTTCGATCGTTTTAATGCCTGCGTGGTAAACGGCGCAAATACTGCCACCGCATCGACTTGCCCTCCGACGAAAGCCGCCGCAGCTTTGCCTGTTTCCAGCGGTATAAATTGAATATCCTGCACTGATAAACCTGCTCTTCTCAGCCCTAACAGTAATAGAAAGTGATCGACTGTACCTTCTTCGGCTGCAACTTTTTTACCTTTTAAATCGGCAACGGAATTGATGCCTTCGGCGACAATCACTTTGTCATTTCCCGTCGAGTTGTCGTTGACTAAAACAATTACTTGGTCGGCGCCGCCGGATATTGAGTTTACTGTATCGCCGAGGGTTTGGCTGTTAGCATCTATCTGTCCTGCTGTGAGGGTGCTGATCGATTCTAAGTAGCCGTCAAACCATTTTAAGTCTACAGCAACATTGTTAGCTTCAAATATCTTTTGCTCTTTGGCAATTTGCCAAGGAAACCAGCCGGGCCACGCGCTGAATCCGAGGCGAACTGCGTTAGCACTTACTGAAGAAGCTGCTTCGCTTTCTGTCGTGGTTTTGATATAAATTGCCGGGTTGACGCAGCCGACAGCGAAAAACAAGGTGATGAAAAATATGGCGCAGTAGGATAAGGGCGATCGCGTTATTTTGGGCGAGGAATATCGGATATTCATAGCATATTCTGGTTGCTGGTTAGAGGTGAATATGTCGATCGAGCTTTTGCACCTTCTTTGGCTTCCTTAGCTTCTGCAAACCCCCCTGATATACAAGGATAAAGCCCGAGAGCTAACGAACCGAGTCTTGATGACCGATCGCGTTTCTCCCGGGCTTTTATCCCGCCGTGTAACTGGCTAGTGTTTCCCTCAAATTAATCAAATATTGGGAGAACCAGTCTGCTTCTCTCGGACCAGCACTTGAACTGTCTAAGCTGACTTAGAAACTGATTCAAATCGGAACCCTAGAAGCGGTTAAATTTTTCGTTTTTTGTCTGTATAAGTCCTGTTTGCAACCCAAGGAGTTATTCGAGACTGTTGGTAACAGCAATGCACTTAGCTTTTTTAAAGGTAAGCATACTGTAGCGTGCAATCCTACTAGATTGCTACGCTTCAAACCCTAACAGCAAACTTGATGCGAAAATGTGTAAAATGTTACAAAAAACCGTTTTTCTCGAAGTAAAATTAAAATTTTTGGAAGATTAAACCGGGCAATGAGATGGGGCGATGGGAAATCGCGAAGTTTACCTGCACAAAAAGACGAAACCCGCAAGGTCAGGGTTGAATATTTCTCAAGGAATACTTCGCTCCCTAGACTAGATGCAAGTACGATCGACAATGCGGTAAACTAACATCCTATTTGTAATAACGATCGCCTAACACAGCCTGTGAAGTCAAATCCGTTAGCATTGGAATTATTCATCTCTCTCCGATCTCCCTCTGCGTTCTCTGCGTTCTCTGCGGTTAAATCATCCTCATATAACCAGAAATGATATGAAGTCAAATCTTCAATCTAAAATCTAAAATCTAAAATCTAAAATCGACTGACCGTGCACTATGGAAAAATTTAACTACAGCAACAGTCTTGACATTCATTCACTGCTCGATCGCTACCGCACAGGCTCGATCGCGCCTGCAGATACGATCGCCAGCGTGTACGATCGGATCGAACGCTATGCAGATCCGGCAGTATGGATTTATTTAGCACCACAGGCAGAAACCCTCGAACGGGCCAAAGCCTTGGAAAACCTAGACCCGCAACAATTGCCGCTCTACGGAATACCTTTTGCGATCAAAGATAATCTCGATTGGGCGGGCGTTCCGACTACGGCGGGATGTCCTGCGTTTGCTCGCACTCCAGCGCGATCGTCCGCAGTCGTAGAGCGTTTGTGCGCGGCAGGTGCGATCGCGATCGGCAAAACAAACATGGATCAATTTGCCACAGGATTAGTGGGAACCCGCACGCCCTATGGAGTTTGTCGCAATCCGTTCGATCGGCGCTACATTCCGGGCGGATCGAGTTCGGGTTCCGCCGCAGCAGTCTCCGCCGGATTGGTGAGTTTTGCTCTGGGTACCGATACCGCAGGATCGGGGCGGGTTCCCGCTGCTTTTACCAACATTGTCGGGCTGAAGCCCAGTTGCGGCTCGATCGGCACTCGCGGCTTACTGCCGGCAGTGCGATCGCTCGATTGCGTTTCTGTGTTCGCTCTCACCTGTGCGGATGCGGCCTCCGTGCTGCAAGTAGCCAGCGGTTTTGACGCTGAGGATGCGTTTTCTCGTCGCCCTGAAACGAAAGTTTTGCCGGATTTATCCCGCTTGCGGGTGGGAGTTCCCGGAGACGGCGAACTCGAATTTTTTGGGAATGCAGAAGCCGAACAGCGCTACCGAGAGGCTCTGGTGCGCTTGCAATCATTGGGCTGCACGATCGCACCTATTGACTTCAAACCCTTTGCGGATGCTGCCGAACTGCTCTACGGCGGGCCTTGGGTAGCAGAAAGGTTGGCCGCGATCGGCGATTTCCTCGACGCGCACCCAGAGGATATCGATCCGATCGTCTACGAAATTATCAGCGGCGGCAAACGCTACGATGCCGTCTCTGCCTACCGCGCATCGTACCGGTTGGCAGAACTCCGCAAGCTTGCAGAAATTCAGTGGCAGTCAATGGATGTGTTGGCGGTACCCACGACAGGTACGATTTATACTGTCGCAGAAGTTGCAGCCGAGCCGATCGCGCTCAACACCAATCTGGGGCGCTACACGAACTTTGCGAATTTGCTCGATTTGTGCGCGATCGCAGTTCCCAGCGGGTTTCAAAGCAGCGGATTGCCCGCAGGATTGACACTGATGGCTCCAGCGTGGCACGATTTATCGCTCTGCAGCCTGGGATCTGCTTTCCACGCTAGCTTGGGGGGAACTTTGGGCGCAACCGGTCTGCCGCTGCCAACCCTCCCGGAACCCGCCATCCCAGCCAAATATTCCTCAGAAGGACGAGTCAAAATAGCCGTAGTTGGCGCTCATTTGAGCGGTGAGCCGCTGAATTATCAATTAATTGAGGGGGGAGGCATTTTGGTTCGCGCCTGCCGTACCAGCCCGATTTACAAGCTGTACGCTTTGACGGGTAATGCTCTGGGCAAGCCGGGATTGGTGCGTCAGATAGAGGGCGGTAGCGCGATCGAGGTGGAAGTTTGGGAGTTGTCGATCGCGGCTTTCGGCGGATTTGTCGCTAAAATTCCCCCGCCCTTGGGAATTGGTACGCTGGTCTTGGAGGACGGCTCGACGGTGCAGGGCTTTTTGTGCGAACCTTATGCTGTGGCGGATGCGATCGATATTTCTCATCTCGGCGGTTGGCGAGCATATAACTTCCGGTTTTAGGCTAAGTTAGAATGGCAAATTTCTACCCATCTTCAGAATCATGCCACCAGCAGTGCCAATTCGACCAATTCCCGTCACAACCCCAACCCCCACCGGCGGTACCAGTCCCGGAGGGGCACCTGGCGGTACCAGTCCCGGAGGGGCACCTGGTGGCACTCGCGGCACCAGCGGCCCCGACTCCCTCAGAGGTACTGCGGGCGCTAACTTGATATTTGGTTTAGGAGGCCCTGACAGCATTTTTGGCTTAGCCGCAGACGATTCCCTCTACGGCGGCGACGGCGATGACTCACTGCTGGGCGACGTTGGCAATGATTTGCTGTTCGGCGGTGCGGGCCGCGACAGCGTTTTGGGCGGCGCCGGCGGCGATACTTTCTACGGCGGCAAAGGTTCTGACTCAATGCTGGGCGAGGAGGGTAATGATTTGCTGTTTGGCAACCAAGACACCGATACTTTGTTGGGTGGCGCGGGCGATGACTCGCTTTTTGGAGGTGCCGGCGATGACTCGCTGTTTGGTGGCATCGGCAATGACTGTTTATCGGGCGATCGCGGCCGAGATAGTTTAACTGGCGGCGCCGGAAACGATACTTTTGCGATCGGGCGTTTGGCAGACGGGGACGTGATTACAGATTTTACTGATGGTACCGATCGGATTCGCTTGGCTGCCGGCCTTACTTTTGGCGAACTCACCATTTCCGCTGGAACCGGAACTTCGCCGAGTACAATTATTCAGCTTACAAGCACCAAGGAAACTCTGGCTACTTTATTCGGAGTTACCCGCACTTCAATCACTCAGGCAGACTTTATTCTTTAATTGGGAATTGTTGACGGTTGACTGTTGGCGGTTGACGGTTGACGGTTGACGGTTGACGGTTGACGGTTGACTGATACAAAATCCGGGTTTGCTAACCATTTTATGAGACTCGGTGCTTGAAACCGCTTTTGACCTCAAACTACACAAACGAAGTCTGCCTCCGCAAACTAAGATAGAGAAAGTTATTTAAGCAGGATTGGGTATGACAAATAACAAATAACAAATAACCAATAACAACTGACTAATGATTACTGACTACTGACTACTGACTACTGACTAATGACTACTGACGGTTTTCTCAATCTCAACAAACCTGCGGGCATGACATCTCACGACTGCGTGGGGCGAGTGCGCCGGCTATTGAAACTCAAGCGAGTCGGACACGGAGGAACCCTAGATCCTGCTGTGACTGGCGTTTTGCCGATCGCCCTGGGCAAAGCAACCAGACTGCTGCAATTTCTCCAACACAATAAAGCTTACCGAGGCACAATTCGCTTTGGCTTAACTACTGCTACTGACGATTTAGAAGGAGAAATTATCCATTCTCGACCGGTGCCAGAGTTAAGTTTGGAACAAGTGCAAGCTGCACTCCCAAAATTCCTAGGAAAAATCGAGCAATTTCCGCCGAGTTTTAGTGCGGTTCAGGTGGGAGGAAAACGCCTTTATGAGTTAGCTAGAAAAGGCGAAACTGTGGAAGTTGCTGCTAGGAAAGTAGAGGTTTTTCGGCTGGAAATATTGGATTGGCGGCCGGGGGATTTTCCTGAATTGGATTTGTCGATCGCCTGCGGGGCGGGTACTTACATTCGGGCGATCGCGCGGGATTTGGGGGCGGTGTTGAATACAGGCGGTACTTTGGCTTGTTTGACTCGCACCGAAAGTAGCGGTTTTTCGATCGAGGAAAGTCTAACTTTTGAACAATTGGAACTGCAATTGCAGGAGGATAAATTCTGCCCAATTTTGCCATCGGCGGTTTTGGGACATTTAGGCGCGATCGTCCTTTCCCCTGAATATACCAAACGCTGGTTTCAAGGACAGCGCCTCCCGATTCCCGAAACGCCGATCATCGGGCCCTATGAGGAAAGTAGCAACCATCCCCCCCACAACCCCATACCCCAACCTCCCTATGCCTTGCAGGTTTACGATCGAGACGGTAATTTTTTAGGTATCGGTCAAGTAGCGAACTCAGAGACAAGTACCATATTATCTCCTCAAATTGTGCTTTAAGTATCTAAAATAAAGATGAAAAAAGGTATAATTGGTACAGGAAAAGTTGGCGGAACTCTAACCGCTGGGAATCCCCTAGATTCACCTAGCTTACAGCGGTACGGGACGAGATTGACCTATTAATCTAATCAATCGCTGAGGTAAAAATTGTGAAAATATTGCTGATCGGATTAATCCGAGGCTACAAAATGGGGATTTCTCCTTACCTGCCTAACGCCTGTAGATTTCAGCCAACTTGTTCGCAATACGCGATCGAAGCAATAGAAAGATTTGGGCCCGCCCGCGGCAGCTCAATGGCAGTTAAGCGGATTTTGCGCTGTCATCCTTTTCATCCAGGGGGTTACGATCCAGTACCTCCCACAGAGAGCGAGGGCGATTAGTTATTAGTCAAAAATAGTATTTTATTTATTAGTTAATAGTGCAAATAGGCGTTGCATCCTCATGGCTAAAACTACCGAGGGGAATCACTCCCTACGAGGGTTAAATTCGCACAATTAGTGGTGTTTCTTAACCCAAATTCAGTAATATTACTGTTATCTTTTAAAACTCAGCAGCTCTATAATGGTACAAACAGAGTACAGGGGATGCGAGTTGATATGTCTGCTACCGCAATCGGATACAAAATGTTGTCCCATACTCTGGCTGTACTCAGCCAGAAACAAGCAACGGGGAAACTGGTGTTAGAGCAAGGGGAACAACAGTGGCAACTTTACTTTTTTCAGGGTAGTTTGGTTTATGGCACAGGAGGAGCGCACAGAGCGAGGCGCTGGTATAGGGCGATCGGGCAACACTGTCGAAACTTTCAAGTCGATCTCAGAGACCTAGATGCTGGAGAACTGTGGGAATATCAACTGCTTCAGCGAGGGGTAGCAGCCAGCGAAATGAGTCTGGAACAAGCTAGGGCGATCGTCCACACCAGCCTTTCGGAAGTGTTATTTGCTCTGATAGGTCAATCGGGTTTGCGCCGGGAGTGGCGTCCGTCCCAGAAATATTTTTCTACCATTACCTCTTCTTTGCTGCTGTCTTTAACAGAAGTAGAGAAAATTCTGTGCTGTACAGAAGAAATTTGGCAGAAGTGGAAAGCAATGGGTTTGTGGCTGGTAGATCCAGAACAAGCACCACTTTTAAAACCGTCGGCCCATTTACAGGAAAATCGATTTAGTTCTAATTCTTTGATCGCATTAGCTAACGTATTCAACGGCGAGAATACTCTTTGGGATATTGCATTTAAGAAAAAGCAGTGCGTGACAGTAGCAACTCGCGCTTTAGTTAATTACATCAAGCAGGGTTTAGTAAATTTCCGAACAGTACCAGACTTGCCGTCGCCGATAGAACAGTGGCGCCTTGCTGCGGCGATTGCAGGGCCGGGCCGCCCTTTGATTGCTTGTATCGATGACAGTCCGACAGTATGCGAATTTTTAGAGCAAATTTTATTGCCGGCGGGGTATCGAGTTCTAAAAATTCAAGACCCGATGCAGGGAGTGGGCATCATCTCCAAACAGAAGCCTGCTTTAATTTTTATGGACGTGGTGATGCCGAAGACAAGCGGCTTTGCTTTGTGCAATTTTTTGCGAAAGACACCTGCTTTTCGCGAAACTCCGATCGTGTTTTTGACCGGTCAAGACAGTATAATTGACCGCACGCGGGCGAAATTGACCGGTGCTTCCGATTTTTTGAGCAAGCCAGCCAATCCCGAACAGGTTTTACAAATAGCTGACAAGTATTTGAAGGTAAAAGGCGATCGCCACCCTTCAGCAATTCGCCCCCAAGATATACTCCATTCACGACAACTTACCCTGGCCAATTCTTGAACCCAAATTAATGAACACAACAACCCCTTGCTGGGTGCGTCAGTTCCTGACGCACCCTACGCTCATTGTAAAATAAAGATGCAATCGAATTTAAGATAATTAATTATGAGTAATGTTACGAGCGATCGCACCCCGCAGGTGAGCGTAGTAATTCCGGCTTACAACTGCGCGGATTACGTCGGCCAAGCCGTCGATAGCGTTCTGCACCAAACCTATGCTAACTGGGAAATTATTGTCGTAGACGACGGTTCCAAAGATGATACCCAGTTAGTTTTAGAGAAATATGGCGATCGAATTCGCTACATTTACCAACAAAATCGAGGAGTTTCGATTGCCAGAAATCACGGCATCGAGCTAGCGCGAGGAGAATTTATCGCCTTTCTCGATGCTGACGACTACTTTTTTCCCGACAAATTAGCAGCACAAATGGCCGTATTTGCAGCGCGACCCAATCTAGGAATAGTTCACAGCGGCTGGCGTCTAGTTAATAGTATAGGCGAACCGCTAAAAGATGTCAAACCCTGGCAAAATGTCCCTAAATTAGACTTAGAAATGTGGCTGCGGTGGAAACCCGTGTTACCCAGCGCGATGGTATTTCGCCGTGACTGGTTAGAGCGCGCCGGCGGATTTGATCCTCGATTTCCCCCGGCGGAAGATACAGATTTAGTGCTGCGTTTAGCCTTAATGGGATGCGAAGCCGAGTGGTTGCAGCAAGTAACTGTTTGCTACCGCCAGCACGAACAAAGCGCCATGTACAAAGGTTTACCGCAGGCTAAATCCCTCGCCGCAGTGATGGACAATTTTTTTGCCCGCCCGGAGTTGCCGGCTAAAATACGTTTGTTGGAAAAGCAAATTAAGTACAGTACCTTAGTGTGGATTGCTTGGTATTTGTACCGCACCGGTCATTCTGTTGAGATGATAGAGTTTTTGCAGCGTTCTTGGAATTATACGCCTTATTTGCCTGTGGAAACAGTAATTAATTGGGCGGAAGCTTTCGCCGAGTTTTCGCAGGATGCGGGAAATGAATTGGATGCAGATTTATTAGCTCAATCTGCCGAGTGGCAGCAGTTAATGCAGTGGACTATTCTCGGTATACCAGCTTGATTAAAAGCTTTTCCATTGCACTCATATCGTTTACGGTTGCATAGGAATTATTTAACCGCAGAGAGCGCAGAGGACACAGAGGAAGAGAAGAGAGGCTTTTCGCATTGGGAGCATCTCATATTTGTAAAAATACTTCTTCTGGCTCCTTCCTTCTTCTGGCTCCTTCCTTCTTCCTCCTTCCTTCTTCCTCTTTCCTTCTTCCTCTTTCCTTCTGCCTCCTGCCTCCTGCCTCCTGCCTCAAAACTCCAATTTCTAGCGGAGGGCTGCAAAGGTGAGATGCTCCCTTTCGCATTTCTGGCTATGTAAAACCTGCATAAACTTTATTAGGCTTCAGTTTGAGTTTCTGCTTCAGTAAAAATTGGCGGCCACAGTTCAGCAATTGGCAATTCCCAACCAGGGAAAAGTTCGGGGACAGTCAAAATATCTTGATTTCCTAACACAATTGGTTCACCTTCCTGACGATAAACTGTTACAGTTTCTTCATCTGGATCGATCAAAATTCCTACTTGCGCTCCGAGTTCTAGGAAATTATGAATCTTTTTTTCTAGCGGTTTAATGCGATCGCTCTGTGATTTAATTTCTACTACCAAGTCGGGGACTAATTCTCCGAAATAACGGGGACTTTGCCTGAGACGTGCGGCTCGGACAAAAGAAACATCAGGTGCTGTAAGGTTAGCATCAGGTAAAATAAAGCCCCCTGCGGAGTCAAAAACTCGACCCAAACGGCGGGGATAAACCCAATTGGCGAGCAGCCAACTGAAAATTACACCTATTTCGCTAGATACAATGTCTGACGGGCCCACAATGATAATCCTCCCGCTTTCTAGTTCAACTTGGTAGTCTTGACCGGCTTCTTTGAAGGTTTTTTGGACTTTTTCTAAGTCTTTGAGTGTCATCATACGATTTTAGATTTTAGATTTTAGATTTTAGATTTTAGATTTTAGATTTTATAATTATCTGCAACTGACGCACTCTAAATCATATTGGTTATTGCTTATTTTGTCAGGTGCGTCAATCTATTTTAGATTTTAGAATTGAAGAATTATCTGCAACTGACCAAGAATTTCTTGATGGTACCCGCCACGTGATTTATCCGTGGAATCAATCCCAAATCGCAAATCGCAAATCCTCAAGCCCCCGCATTTATCTCGCGCAAGTCAATCTAAAATCTAAAATCTAAAATCTAAAATCGATTGACGCACCCTACAGGTTGGTTATTCCTTGGCAGAAAAGGAGTTGCCGCAGCTACAGCTTTGGGCGGCATTGGGATTGTGAAATCGGAAACCTCCGCCCATCAAGTCTTCTGAATAATCCAAGGTGAGCTCATTGAGATATTTTAAGTGCTGGGGGTCGATCGCAACGGAAATTCCCTCCGACTCGCATACAGCGTCTTCTGGGGCTGGCCCATCGTCAAATGCCATTGTATAAGACAAACCGGAGCAGCCGCTCGCTTCCACGCCCAGACGAAATAAAGCATTGGGGTTCGGATGCTTCGACTTGAGGCGCGTTACTTCTGTTGCTGCTGTTTTGCTCAGATGAATCATTATGAGTAATTGGTAATTGGTAATTGATAATTGGGAAGTAATGTTAAGTTTTGAAAATGTAGAGTGTGCCTAGCCCTCTACCTTACCCGGAGAATGTAGGGTGCGCCGCAGCGCACCTTACCCCTATATCTTTAGCAACTTGAGTTACTTAGCCTTTTCATTACGAGCATAATCGTCTTGAAAGCGGATAATATCATCTTCTCCGAGATATTCGCCATTCTGCACCTCAATTAAAACCAGGGGGATAACTCCCGGATTTTCCAGACGGTGAGAAGTGCACTGAGGAACGTAGGTAGACTGATTGGTAAACAGAACTTGTTCAGTTTCGCCACAAGTAACTTTTGCAGTACCCGAAACCACAATCCAGTGTTCGCTGCGGTGGTGGTGCATTTGCAGGCTGAGGCGGTGTCCAGACTTAACTTCGATCCGCTTAATTTTATATCCTGGGCCTTCTTCTAGAGTCGTAAATGAGCCCCAAGGCCGCAATTCTGTAGCGGCTACTCCGTTGGGTGCTGCAGGTGCGTGCAGGGTAGATACTTGAGAAATTTCTTGAATCTGAACCATGATTTTCACTCCTTGAGGATTGCTTGCTGAATCCTTTGGTAAACGACGTTGTTTTTTGAGATTAACTAATCTATAGTTAAAACCGAAGCCCACCTGCGGGGACTGGTTAGCCGACTGTAGAGTTTTGCAAGATTTGTGCTCAGCCCGATCGACCTGCCTTAACAACCATAGCAAAAGCACCATAGTAGTTGTCACCTGTTATGGGTTCGATCGCCCCAATCTACATCAAATCTTTATCTGTGGCGGCTGGTTCTTTATTTAATGGGACATCTTGCACGATTTACGGTGGTTTCGGAATGATTTAACCGCAGAGGCCGCAGAGGGCGCAGAGAAAGAGAAGAGAGAGATGAATAATTTTGATAGCAGCGGATTTTTGGTGAATTCTAATCCAGCTTTTGAGACTGCTGTTGCAAAACGGCTAGCATCTCTTGATAGAAAGGCAGCCCTTGACTTTGGCTATCGCTAGCGGTTGCTAGGATTTGCAAGGTTTCGATCAGCGAGTATCGGGCCGCATCTACAATAAGATCGAGGAGGGGATCAATCCCAGAACCCTGCTGCTGTGCTTCTGCGATCGCATCGATGTAGGCAGCACGCACCTGGTTAGAGATAATGACAATGGGATATCCAGCCCGCAACAGCAGGAGATTCATTAATAGCCGTCCCGTCCGTCCGTTACCATCCCGAAATGGATGAATCGACACAAAGCGAAGATGTGCTTCGGCTGCATACTCTAACGGATGTAACGATTTGATTTTATCACTGTTGAGCCATTCGATAAATTCCGGCATCAAACCCGAAAGCAAATAATGAGGCGGATAGAGGTATTCGGTACCGGCGGCTTTGACATCTAACTGCCGATAGCGTCCAGCTTCCTCCGGGGCGATCGCCCTTATAATTAAGTTGTGAATTTGTTTAATTTCCCATTCACCGATCGCGGTGTCCGATCGCGTTAGCATTTCAATATAGTCGATCGCATCTCGATGCCCGATGACTTCTAGGTGTTCGCGCAAAGTTTTGCCACCGACAGTAATGCCGGTTTCGAGGACTAATTCGGTTTCGCGTTGCGTTAAGGTGTTTCCCTCGATCGCATTAGAATGATAAGTGAACCGAACGTCGTAGAGTTTTTTCAATTCTGCAACCACAGTGGGAGAAAGCGGACGAAAGCTATCCAACCAGGCTTTGAGTCGATCGACTTGTTGCAATTTTTCAGAAAGATTCATCGCTGTTGAGAAGGCAAAATGCTGATGGAGGATGTCACCCAGACGCTGAGGATACAGTCGCACTAACAACGCCATAAAGTTATTATAGGCTTGATGGGCGATCGAGGATTGAGCGGTTGAGAAAAATTGCATAGGGAATCGGTATATTTGTCGGGAGATTATGGCGACTCCACTTTTGTGGCTAATGCTAATACTTCTCTAAGGTCGATTATAATCTGCTGGGGTAGTTGTTGAGCAATCAGCTTGTTTTCACGCTTGGTGGACGAATTACCCGAATCAATTTACCTGTGAGATTTTCGACAGTAGAAATAGCTTCATTAATCAGTGTAGCTTGTCTCTCAATATTCAAATCTTCTTTGCAAATAATGATACCTTTATGATCGGGTTGCAAACGGTGTAGGTGTCTAAAATCATCCCAATTGCGCGTCAAAACAGCTCGATTGTGGTTAATAGCAAAAGCTAACACATCTTCATCAGGCATCCCCAGTCCACCATTTCCAGCTTCCTGCACTGTCAAAACATCGTGACCACAAATTCGCAGTAATTCCACGATTACCAGTGGAAAATTTTCATCTGCATAAAGACGCACCATTTGTTAATCTTCCTCATTTCTAGCGATGGCTGCTTCAATTTCCTCTGGGTGTGCCTCAGCATAAGCCCAAGCATTTGCCAAATCTGCTGCACTCAAATGAGGAAAGTCTTGCAAAATTCGCACATCACTTGCACCCAGAAGGCGATAATTTACCATCGACCAAATAGGTATGCGAGTCTTCGCAATTCTAGCATCGCCGCCACACACGCCCGGAGTTTTTTCAATTCCTTGCCAGGTATTGCTTAAACTTTGAGCTAATAGCTGTATTGCCTGAGTTTTTTCACTGGGAGTTAAGGCTAAGAGTTGTTTTTCTAATTCTTTCAGTGTCATTTTTTACAATCTCAATCATTATTACTCATCTCTCTCTTCTCTTCCTCTGCGCTCTCTGCGCTCTCTGCGGTTAAAAAAAAATCCCAATATCAATTTATCATCTAATTACCAACAAGCTGTCTTTCAGCCTCTTCCAGCAAGGCGATAACTTGCTCTTTAGTCACAGTTGGAAATCCATCCAAAAAATCATCAATTGATTCTCCTGCTTTCAGATAATCCAGAAGTGTTTGTACCGGAACTCTAGTAAAAGCAAAGACTGGGGTGCCGCCCATAATCTCAGGAGACGCGCTAATAATTGAAGAGTCTTTAAGCATAAATATTTAGATTTTCGGGTTCCATAGTTAACTCATCGGCTGTAACTATTTTTTCACGCTAGCTCGATCGCATCAGCTTTGATTTTTTCGTGCATCTACCCAATGCAGTAGATCCACCTATAATAAATGATACTAGATCGATCGGCATCCCACCATCTACTCTAGATCAACATCTTTTCACCACTTTGAGAGACACATCAAAATGAACAACAACGGACTGCCACAAAAGCAAGGCCTGTACGATCCGCAGTTCGAGCACGACGCTTGCGGAGTCGGATTCATCGTACACATCAAGGGTAACAAATCCCACGAAATCGTCGAGCAGGCACTAACAATCCTATTGAACCTCGACCACCGGGGCGCGTGCGGCTGCGAACCCAACACCGGAGACGGGGCGGGGATTTTGATGCAGGTGCCCCACAAGTTTCTCAAGAAAGTAACGGCGGGCCTAAACATCGAACTTCCCGAAGCCGGCGAGTACGGCGTTGGCGCGATTTACTCGTCGCCAAATCAAACTGAACGCGAAAACGGCAAACGGATTTTTGAGGAAATCGCCGCAGAAGAAGGCCAGGAAGTGCTGGGCTGGCGCGATGTTCCCACCGATAACTCGTCCCTCGGCGACACCGCCAAATCTAGCGAACCCTTCATGCAGCAAGTGTTCCTCCGGCGGGCCGCAGGTATTGACGAGGCGGCTTTCGAGCGGAAACTGTACGTCATCCGCAAACGGGCTCACAACGCCATCCGCAGGACGGAAGTAGACCCCTACTGGTACAATTCCACTCTCTCGTGCCGGACGATCGTCTACAAGGGTATGTTAATGCCAGTGCAAGTCGGCGATTACTATCCCGAACTGCACGACCCCGACATGGAAAGCGCTCTAGCCCTGGTTCACTCGCGCTTCAGCACGAATACTTTTCCGAGCTGGGAACGATCGCACCCTTACCGTTACATCGCCCACAACGGCGAAATTAACACGATGCGCGGCAACATTAACTGGATGCACGCGCGACAATCGCTGTTTGAGTCGGAACTATTCGGCGATGACTTAAAGAAAATCCCCAATTTAATCAATATCGAAGGCAGCGACTCAACGATTTTTGACAATGCTTTGGAATTGCTGAATTTGGCCGGGCGTTCTTTGCCGCACGCTGTAATGATGATGATTCCCGAACCTTGGACAGCCCACGAGTCCATGAGTGACGAGAAAAAAGCTTTCTACGAATACCATTCTTGCTTGATGGAACCTTGGGACGGCCCAGCTTCGATCGCCTTTACCGATGGTACATCGATCGGGGCCGTGCTCGATCGCAACGGTTTGCGCCCTTCCCGCTACTGCGTTACCAAAGACGACTTGGTAATTATGGCATCGGAAGCCGGAGTTTTGCCCATCGCCCCAGAACGAATTGTATCAAAAGGTCGCTTGCAACCAGGGCGGATGTTCCTGGTAAATACTGAGGAAGGCCGCATCGTCTCTGACGAGGAAATTAAACATCAAATTGCCTCGGAACACCCGTACCGCGAGTGGCTCGACAAGCACATGGTCGAAATCGCCAAACTGAAAGATGCGCCGGCCGTAGCAGAATCCCATCCCGAAACATTATTGCAGCGGCAAATGGCCTTTGGCTACACCTTTGAAGAACTGCGGTTGCTGTTAGCACCGATGGCGAAAGATGGCGTGGAAGCTGTCGGCGCGATGGGTGCGGATACGCCACTTGCGGTGCTTTCCAACCGGCCAAAACTGCTTTACGAATACTTCCAGCAGTTGTTTGCTCAAGTTACCAATCCGCCAATTGATTCTATCCGCGAAGAAATTGTAACTTCTGCCGAAACTACGATCGGCGCTGAACGCAATTTGCTCAAACCGGAACCGGAAAGCTGTCATTTGATTGAACTGAAAACGCCAATTCTCAGCAATGAAGAATTAGCTAAGCTGCAACACGTAAATGAGGGCAATTTCAAGTCATTCACCGTGCCGATTTTGTTTGACCCCAAAAGTGGCGTGAAAGGTCTTGAACAAGCCTTAGAAGAGGTTTTTGCAGCAGCAGACAGCGCGATCGCCTCCGGGGTGAATATCATCATTTTGAGCGATCGGGGTATCAGTCCAGACAAAGCCCCAATTCCGGCACTGCTGGCAGTTGCGGGCCTGCACCACCACTTGATCCGCAAAGGTACGCGCACGCGGGCGGGACTCGTGCTCGAATCCGGCGAACCGAGGGAAGTGCATCACTTTGCGACACTGATTGGATATGGTTGCGGCGCGATTAATCCGTATTTGGCCTTTGAGACGATCGCCGATTCGATCCGCGAAGGATTGCTGCTAAATGTCGAGTACAAAACAGCTTGCAAAAACTACATCAAAGCCGCAACAAAAGGTGTGACGAAAGTTGCCTCGAAAATTGGGATTTCGACAATTCAAAGTTATCGCGGCGCGCAGATTTTTGAGGCGATCGGCTTAAACAAATCCGTAGTCGATAAATACTTTGCTTGGACAGCCTCGCGGATTGAAGGTGTAGACCTCGAAGTCATCGCCCAAGAAGCAATTTTGCGCCATACTCACGCTTTCCCAGACCGCCCATCCAGCGGACATACTCTCGATGTTGGTGGCGAATATCAGTGGCGGAAAGAAGGCGAGGCGCATTTGTTTAGTCCGCAGACAATTCACGCGCTGCAAAAGTCGGTGCGCGAGGGCAGTTATACGCTTTTCAAACAGTATTCTGGGCTGGTTAATGAACAAAACCAGCAGCATTTTACCTTGCGCGGTTTGTTGCAATTCAAGCAGCGGGAATCGATACCGATTGAGGAAGTTGAACCGATCGAATCTATTCTCAAACGCTTTAAAACTGGGGCGATGAGTTACGGTTCGATTTCTAAAGAAGCCCACGAATCGCTAGCAGTAGCGATGAACCGCATTGGTGGCAAATCGAACACCGGTGAAGGTGGCGAAGATCCGGAACGCTATACTTGGACGAACGATCGCGGCGACTCGAAAAACAGCGCGATCAAACAAGTTGCTTCCGGGCGTTTCGGCGTTACCAGCTTGTACCTTTCCCAAGCGCGGGAACTGCAAATCAAGATGGCGCAAGGCGCGAAACCAGGTGAAGGCGGACAGTTGCCGGGTAAAAAAGTATACCCGTGGATTGCCAAGGTACGGAACTCGACTCCGGGTGTGGGATTGATTTCGCCTCCTCCTCACCACGACATTTATTCGATCGAAGATTTGGCCGAATTGATTCACGACTTGAAAAATTCCAACCGGGAAGCGCGGATTAGCGTCAAACTCGTGTCGGAAGTGGGAGTCGGGACGATCGCGGCCGGGGTTGCGAAAGCCCACGCCGATGTCGTGTTGATTTCCGGCTACGACGGCGGAACCGGCGCTTCGCCGCAAACTTCGATCAAACACGCGGGATTACCTTGGGAATTGGGACTGGCGGAAACTCATCAAACTTTGGTTCTCAACAATCTCCGCAGCCGGATTGTCGTGGAAACTGATGGTCAAATGAAAACCGGTCGCGATGTAGTAATTGCTGCCTTGCTTGGCGCTGAGGAATTCGGTTTTGCGACGGCGCCGCTGGTGACATTGGGCTGCATCATGATGCGCGTGTGCCACCTGAACACTTGCCCGGTGGGCGTGGCGACGCAAGACCCGCTGCTGCGGAAAAACTTTACCGGCGACCCCGATCACACGGTAAACTTTATGACCTTCGTCGCGCAGGAAGTCCGGGAAATTATGGCGCAGTTGGGCTTCCGCACGCTGAATGAAATGGTTGGGCGGACTGATGTTTTGGAACCTCAGCAAGCTGTGGAACACTGGAAGGCTAAGGGTTTGGATTTCTCGAAAATCCTTTATCAGCCGGAGGTTGGGGCGGATGTCGGGCGCTATTGTCAGATGGCGCAGGATCACGGTTTGGAAAAGTCTCTCGACATGACTGTGTTGTTGGATTTGTGCAAAGGTGCGATCGAAAACGGCGAAAAAGTCCACGCCAAACTGCCAATTACCAACATCAACCGGGTTGTGGGCACAATTCTCGGCAACGAAATCACCAAACGCCACTGGGAAGGTTTGGCGGATGACACGGTGCACCTCCACTTCCAAGGCAGCGCTGGGCAAAGCTTTGGGGCTTTTGTGCCCAAGGGTGTCACCCTGGAGCTCGAAGGCGAAGCTAACGACTATTTGGGCAAAGGGCTCAGCGGCGGCAAGATTATCCTGTATCCGTCGCCAGCTTCTACCTTTGTCGCGGAAGAAAACGTGATTGTCGGTAACGTCGTGCTTTACGGCGCGACTGCTGGTGAGGTTTTCATCCGAGGGATGGCGGGCGAACGTTTTGGGGTGCGTAACTCCGGCGTGAATGCAGTAGTTGAAGGTGTGGGCGATCACGGTTGCGAGTACATGACTGGCGGCAAAGTTGTGGTTTTGGGTGAAACCGGGCGCAATTTTGCAGCGGGTATGAGTGGCGGTGTGGCTTACATTTTGGATGAGGCGGGGGATTTTGCTACTCGCTGCAATATGTCGATGGTGGATTTGGAAAAATTGGAGGATGTTGAGGAAATTAGCGATTTGCGGCAGATGCTTCAAACTCACGTTGATTTGACTGGAAGTGCGAAGGCATCGAAGGTTCTGGCTGCGTGGGATGAGATGGTGCCGATGTTTGTGAAGGTGATGCCGAGGGACTATAAGCGGGTGTTGCAGGCTATTGAAAGGGCGATCGCATCGGGTTTAAGCGGTGATGATGCGCTGACGGCTGCGTTTGAAGAAAACGCTCGCGATGTCGCTCGGATTGGGGGTAGTTAGGGTTCTGCGCTAGAATTCTACTCATGTAGCAAGGGTCTTTCTTGTTTGTAGCGAAGTCTAGATCCCCCCTAACCAAGGGCGGGCACGGGGGCACCGCCCCTACTAAGGGGGGGACAAGAACCTTCTCTCAAAGTCCCCCTTCTTAAGGGGGATTTAGGGGGATCTAGACTTTGCCTAAAAGCGACATTTATTGTGAATTTCTGTCTTAAGTTTTTACCAATCGGTTCTGTCTGGGAACGAGTAATGATCGTGAAAGTAGGTAAACTATGAGTGCAGCAATATTAACGACAAAACAGTACGTTGAAGAACAAGATGGTTGCTACCGCATCCTTGGGAAGCGCGTTTCTTTAGATTCAATTGTCTATGCTTTCCTGGCGGGACAATCCCCAGAAAGTATCGTTCAATCATTCCCCGTGCTAACACTAGAAGAAGTTTATGGCGGGATTTCTTTTTATCTTGCTAACCGCCCAGCCATTGATGCTTATTTGTTTGAGGGAGAACAACTATTTGAAACCTTGAGAGAGCAAGCAAGGGAAAGTAACTCCTTACTTTATCAAAAACTCTACAGCGATCGCACCAGCCAGTTATGAAAATTCGCTTTCAAGCAGATGCAGATTTGAACCAAGCGATTGTGATGGGTATTGTGAGGCGCGAACCAACTCTTGATTTTCAAACATCAAACTTATCAAATTTAACTGGTTTGACTGATTTGGAAGTCTTGAATTTTGTAGCCCAAGAGGGTAGAGTTCTCGTTTCTCACGACAAAAGAACCATGCCAAGATATTTTGCTGAATTTGCTGCCACTCAAACCAGTTCGGGAGTGATTATTGTGTTACAAAGTTTCCCAATAGGCGAAGCAATCAACCATCTAATCAAGATATGGCAAACATCTGAAGCCGAAGACTGGGTTAATCGTATTGCATATTTACCTCTCTAAGTCAGCGCTATTTCATGTACCGAGTATGGCCTTCATATCGTTGTTGATTGCTTGCTCGTCATAAATAGTTGGCACCCCTTCTTCTCTCATACATGAATAGTAAGCTCTTCCAGTCTGAAGCATGGCTTCTCTAGCTTGAGCACTGCCAGGATTTTTCCGAAGTTGCTCCTTTGTTACCTCGTATTCCGCTAGCATATGCTGCACGTATTCCGCCCACTTTTTATTGGAGTACATCAACACTGCAACGGGCGGTGCTGCAATTCCCCCAAGCCCTGCAATAACTCTCATTGCTGAACCTTCTGGGAAAAAGGCTGACAGAATTATTCCTGCGGGAAGCCCAAGCACTCCACCAAGTAGCAACAGTCCAATATTGTTTGGTCGCTTTTTGATTTTTGTCATAACTAAAAACTCTCTAGAAGTTTAAAACCTAATTCCACAATATCATGATCATGCCAAAGTCGATCGGAACCATGAGAAAAATTACCCAGATTTTCCCCGTTTGATTCTGTTGATTCCATATTAACAAGTTAACAGAGGACAATATGAACTATCAACTTTATTCAGATGTCATCTTACTATGCAACTTTCCTGAAGAAGGACTTTATGCCGGCGATATCGGTACGGTTGTAGAACAGCATCACGTTGAGGGACTAGAAACAGGTTATAGCCTTGAGTTCTTCGATCTGTTGGGAAACACTGTAGCAGTTGCCACGCTACCTGGAAGTTATTTGCGATCGCCAACAAGTGCAGATAGACCTACAGTTAGACTGGTTAATAGTTTTGCTGCGTAAGTAGAGGCAATTGTGCAATGGATAAACTAACTGAGTATCCCAAACTAATCTAATTGAACTCACCCCTGAATTGCTGTCAAGCCACCCGTTTGATATAATGTTGTTAGTAGATTGTAGCATAGCAATCAAAAAAAAGGGATAATTATGACCGTCGAACAAGCCATTTTGGAAAATGTGAAGGTCTTATCACCAGACCAGCAACAAGAAGTCTTAGCTTTCATCAAATTCTTGCAGTCCGATAAATGGGAAGAGATCTATAAAGGACGCTTCAAAGAACTGCAACAAAAAATTCGTCAAAACACTGATATCGATCCCGATGATGACCCCACTGAAACTGTCATCGAAGGGATTCAGCAAGGCTTCCATGAGGCAATTACCGGACAAACTCTCCCCTTGTCTCAACTGTGGGATGGCATCGATGACAATTGAGCGACAACCGATCCAAATTGAACTTACCCCCCGATTTCAACGAGACCTGCGAACTTTAGCCAAACGCTATCGCAACATTCGAAACGACATTCAGCCTGTAATCGAACAACTTCAAGCGGGGGAACTTCCGGGCGATCGCATTCCGGGGATGGAGTACGAAATTTTCAAAGTCAGAATTAAGAACAGCGACATTCAAAAAGGCAAAAGCGCGGGCTACCGTGCTATTTATTACCTCAAAACTAGCGATTCGATCGTTTTGGTGACTATCTATTCTAAATCAGACCTATCAGACATCGCGGCCGAAACAGTTCGAGAAATTCTAGTCCAATACGAGCAACAATTTCCCGAATCAGAAGAATTATGAACTATCAACTTTATTCAGATGTCATCTTGCTGTGCAACCTTCCAGAAGAAGGACTTTATGCCAGCGATATCGGTACGGTTGTGGAACAGCATCAGGTTGAGGAACTAGAAACAGGTTATAGCGTTGAGTTCTTCGATCCGTTGGGAAACATTGTAGCAGTTGCGACGCTACCTGGAAGTTATTTGCGATCGCCCACAAGTGCAGACAGACCTACAGTTAGACTGGTTAATAGTTTTGCTGCGTAAGTAGAGGAAATAGTACAATCGCGATGATGACCCCAAGTCGAGGAAGGCGATCGTCTAAAAATAGTGGCGATCGACTCAAATTGTCGCAACTGAGAGTAAAATTGAACATCTACTTTCCATAGAGCAACGTCGCTTTGAGCCAGATTCAAATCTTAAACTTACAAAGCCTTAGCCAGGGACTCCCTGCGATTACACCTGCCTTTGGAGCCGCGATCGCAGAAGCAGGTGCGATTTGTCTAACCGATGAAGCTCACCAACCAGGAGTAACACTTAAAGTTGAGGGAGAATTTTCTGCCACATTTAAGTTAGATTGGCAGCCAGTCACCGAGCAAACCCGACGATGTTGGAATGACGAAGAATATACTACCGAGCAGGCTGCTTATGGAATCGCATTCCTGTTAATTTTGCAATTAACAAATCTCACAGTCATTGAACGCTCTCGCAAAGGAACTGGATTTGACTATTGGTTAGGAAGTCAAAATTCAGCTACCACACTGCCATTTGAGCGAATGGCTCGGCTAGAGGTTTCTGGAATTCGCAAAGGCAATCAAAGTCAAATCAATACTAGAGTCAAGCTGAAAACTGAACAAACCCGCGCCTCAGACGCACAAGGCTTGCCAGCGTATATCATTGTAGTAGAGTTCAGCCGACCGATTTCTATTATTAGTGCCAAGCAAAATCCTGAAGGAACCGTACTCCAATGAGCCAGATTCAATCGCTCCACAAACAAGCAATGGATTTAGCCGAAGCAGCGGCAGTCGCCAGCTTAAGAGGTGCGTTGGAGTTGGCTGCACAATTGACGCGCCAAGCCTTTGAACAAGAAACTCAGGCCGCAGCCTTAATCGCTAGCGCCCTTGATGCTGAACCCACTCGTTCTGTGCTTCACCGCAGCGCAGCATCTTTAGCGATTGAATGTGGCGAATTACGAATGGCAGAACGTCTAATTGCAACTGCGTTATCTGGCAATCCCCCGGCAGAGATTGCTGAAGAGCTCAAAGATTTATTCATCCAGATTAACTTGAGCCAATATCTGAAACGTCAAGGAATCCACATCGACATTAAGGAACTGCGAGGAGTGGTAAATCAATAGCACTCGTCGAGGGACTAGAAACAGGTTATGGCCTTGAGTTCTTCGATTTGTTGGGAAACATTGTAGCAGTTGCCACGCTACCTGGAAGTTATTTGCGATCGCCCACAAGTGCAGACAGAACTAAAGTGAGCGTTGTTAACTGATATGATGTATAGAATTAGGGAAATCAACAAGCAAAATGATTCAATCCATACCGAAAATATCCATCAAACCTGGATACCGTCCCCAGTCGGATGATAAAACTCCTGAAGCTGATGCAATTGATTTTTACCTACTGCGGCAACTCACCAATTCCCAACGGTGGCAAATGGGGGCAAAATTAAATCGTTGGGCAAAAAGTGTTAGCTTGCGCGGGATGAAAAAAGCTTGTCCCTCAACCTACAAAGAGCGATTTGCTCGATCGATATTAGGTAGCAAGTGGTTGCCAATTTTAACCCCCACCAGTGAGCCCTCTATGTGGACGCAAGACCCCAGCGAAATTGCTAGACTGTTGCACCCAATTTTTGAAACATTAGGTGTCTCTTATTATATTACAGGAGGCGTTGCCGCTTCTGTCTATGGCGACCCTAGAACAACACGCGATTTAGATTTAGTAATTGAATTGCTCCGGGACAATATTTTTCAATTAGTTGAAGCACTAGAAACGGCTGGTTTTTACTGCCCTCCGGGTTCGGTCAAAGATATTCAAGAGGGTAGAGGGATGGTGTTGAGCGTCACTCACATGACTTTAGTATTGAACGCTGATATTGTGCTGAATTCTAATACTGAATTCGATCGCTCAAAAATGGCAAGACGACGATTAGAAGCGCTTGACGAAGCTGGTGTAGAACAATTTTGGGTTGCTTCTCCTGAAGATATTGTGTTGGCAAAACTGCTCTGGCGGCAACAGTCTCAGTCTCAAAAACAATGGAATGATATTTTGGGAATTCTGAAAGTCCAATCTGAGAATTTGGATCGGGGTTACTTAACAGAGTGGGCCCAACAATTGGGATTGATTGATGATTTGAACCTAGCTTTTACTGAATCAGGGATTTGAGGCGATCGCAATTCGCGCAGTGCGATGGCAAAAAAGGTCGATCGATAGTATAGAAAATAGTGCAATGGATAAACTAACTGAGTATCCCAAAGTAATAGAGCATATTTTAACCGAGTATCTATAATTTTACCGCCCTCCTCAATCCGACCTCGAAACATTCTTAATTACCGACGAACAAAACGGTCATTTATTCTCCTATTATTCAATCTAAAATAGAAAATCGATGGGCTGTTTACGTTCGGATTCGCGATCGCAAATTCTGGATCGAGGAAGACTGGACAGAAGATGGGATTGCAACGGATTTGGTGCGCGCAGGGGTTCCCAAGGAAGATATCGTGTTGGCATTTCACGAACCGGGAATGCGGCAATACACCGATTTTGCAGCCGCTTCGTAGCGCTCATTTAACTTAACTCCAGCGGTTCCGAATAGACAGGCAAACCCTCCTGAAATACCAGCAATTCTACCGGTTTAATTTGCGTCCAAACTTCGTTATCAGTCAGGGGAAAAGTGGCAATAACAGCCACGCGATCGTCCTCATTTGTCAGCTCCAGAAAATCTACTTTTTCAACTGTTGCTGCGTCTTTTCCTGTAAATTTATAACTAGCTTCTAATACCTGTTTAGATAATTTATTGGATTTTTAAAATCTTTAAAATTAGAGTTATTGTGGTTAATCCCCCAATTTAGCCACCAAATCTTCACAAACAGGATTTGTCAAGTCACCGCCCAGAGTTCGTAATACGGTAGCGCCCAAAAATGCTGTAGTTAATAGCATTCCGAATAATTTATAGTCGATAGGAACTGGAAAGGATAGACTAAAAGCCAATTTTACAATTTACATTCAGCTATTCGCTTGAGAATTAACCTCCATCCAGCACTAGCAAAGCGAGCATTCCAGTACATCCAAAATGAAGTAGGAACCAGCCACGTTATCGGTAAATGCCCAACAGGAGCATCAATAGTATAATTAATTTTCTTGTAATCGATCCAATCTTTTTCACTACGCCAACCGACTCGATCGGCCAGAACAAAATAATCCTCATCCACTGCTTGATAGAGATTTGAGATCGCACTAAATCCGAAACGTCCACCACTCGCTTTAACCCAGAGCTGATCTATCTTTTTTAACTCGGAACATGGAAAATTTTGAATGTCGTTGGCTGTGAGTAGGCGATCTTGTCTGGAATCGGCCCCGGCAATTTGCAGCATTAGTTGTCTGGTTTCAATGTCGGCATCTTTCCAATCTTTCCGAGTCAGGAAGTGATGAAGTTGAGTGTAGTCAGTTGCGGTCATTAATTTTATGATTGGTTTTATATTGTAAGCAGAACTCCTAGAAGCCTCTCCTGAGCTCAACGCTGCCGATTTAGTCAACGTTTTGGCTGACGCCGATGCCCATCCTGAAAAAATTGCGATCGCATCGGGTTTAAGCGGTGATGATGCGCTGACGGCTGCGTTTGAAGAAAATGCTCGCGATGTGGCCCAGAGCCCCGGCAGTTAGGGTTCTGCGGTAGAATTCTACTCATCTAGCAAGGGGCTTAAAGCTCCTTGTGCGAGTTCTTACACACTATGCAATGGAATATCTAACTTTTAGAGAAGCCGATCGAGAGGACATACAGGCGATCGTCAATATTCACAATTCTCATGCGCGCCGTCAAAATACGTCGATCGAGCGCGGCTTTTTGCTAACACAAATTACTGAAGATGAGATTGTCCAAAGCTTAAATAATTCAGGCAGATATTTTGTGTCAGCTAAAACCGATGGGGAAATTCTAGGATTTGTGGCTATATCACAACCCAAAATATCTGATGAAATCTTGGATAAAATTATCTGGAAAGATGAGGTTTTTAAGAAAAGAGTCACAAGCGATCGGCATTTTTATCTCGAAAGAGTAGCAACCAAGTTAAATTGGATGGGTAGAGGTGTTGCTCAATTTATGTATAAAGAAATTTATCAACTTTTTCCAAATTCATTTATTTCGCTGTTTATTGTTACCCAGCCAATAGCTAATACTCGTTCCCTAATGTTTCACCAAAAACAGGGATTTGAACAAATAGGAACTTTGCAAATTGACCGATTTCTCGATTTAGAAAATTATGAATGTTTTGTGATGTTTAAAGAAACTTGAATTTATCATGAGTGAGTCTCCAAGCAGAAGCAGACATTAATCCAGCCTAACAGGAATTACCAAAAGCGAGGGAACTGTTATCTCCGCGAATTGCCATCTCAAATAACCTCGCTATAACTCCCTTGGCGGTTGTGATACTTCCCCTCCCCGCAGTAAAAATCTTTTTTCCCCAAACAAAAAGCGCCCCTATTTCTAGGAGCGCTTTTTGTCAATCTCAGACTAAAACTTAGCCATTGATAGAAGGAGCAACCAAAGCTACTGGAGTGACTTCACTAGCAGCCAAGTCAAGCGGGAAGTTGTGAGCATTGCGCTCGTGCATTACTTCCATACCCAAGTTAGCGCGGTTGATCACATCAGCCCAAGTATTGATAACGCGACCTTGCGAGTCGATAATCGATTGGTTGAAGTTGAAACCGTTCAAGTTGAAAGCCATCGTGGAGATACCCAAAGCGGTAAACCAGATGCCGACTACTGGCCATGCACCTAACAAGAAGTGCAAAGAACGGCTGTTGTTGAAAGAAGCGTATTGGAAAATCAAACGACCGAAGTAGCCGTGGGCTGCAACGATGTTGTAGGTTTCTTCTTCTTGACCGAATTTGTAACCGTAGTTTTGCGATTCGGTTTCGGTTGTTTCACGAACCAAGGAAGATGTTACCAAAGAACCGTGCATGGCGGAGAACAAAGAACCACCGAAGACACCAGCAACTCCCAACATGTGGAAGGGGTGCATCAGGATGTTGTGCTCAGCTTGGAACACGATCATGAAGTTGAATGTACCGGAGATACCCAAAGGCATACCGTCAGAGAACGAACCTTGTCCAATTGGGTAGATCAAGAATACTGCGGTTGCTGCTGCAACTGGTGCAGAGTAAGCGACGCAGATCCAAGGACGCATACCTAAGCGGTAGGACAATTCCCATTCACGACCCATGTAGCAAAATACACCGATCAAGAAGTGGAAAATTACCAATTGGTAAGGGCCGCCGTTGTACAACCACTCATCGAGGGAAGCTGCTTCCCAGATTGGGTAGAAGTGTAAGCCAATGGCGTTAGATGAAGGAACAACTGCACCTGTGATGATGTTGTTACCGTACATCAAGGAACCTGCTACTGGTTCGCGGATGCCGTCGATGTCCACTGGAGGGGCAGCGATGAAGGCGATGATGTAGCAGATGGTGGCGCTGAGCAAGGTAGGAATCATCAAGACTCCGAACCAACCTACATAAATGCGGTTGTCGGTGCTTGTGACCCACTCGCAGAAGCGTTCCCAGACGTTGGCGCTTTCGCGCTGCTGTAAGGTTGTTGTCATGGTTTTATGATTGCTGTATTTGGTTGTCAATGTTCGGATGATGTTTATATTATTACGCCTATCGTTAAGGTTTGTAAAGGGGTTTAGCGACAGTTAAACTGATGACTGTGATTAGGAAAGCTGATGAAAGGAGAAAGATGGCCGTAACTTGCGGGGCCCGACGCCATCGCCCCCGCGCGAAACAGAGAAATAGCAAAACTTAAGTACCCAATAGTTTGCTAAACTTATCCGTAATTCATCGGCGAGAGGAAGTTTTATGTGGAAAGTGGCAGAATTTGGAAAATTAGTGGGAGTCTCAGGCTCTACGTTACGGCGCTGGGAAAGTGAAGGCAAGTTAATCCCTGACAGGACATTGGGAAACCAGCGCCTTTATTCAGAAAGTCACCTTAATACAGCCCGCAACCTGAAGACTGGTAAAACGCCACCCAGTAGAGTTATCGTATATTGTCGAGTTTCCTCCACTGGGCAAAAACAAGACTTGCTTCGTCAAGTACAGGCTATGGAACAATTCTGCTTGGCGCAAGGCGTTGCTATCACGGATTCCATTCAGGAAGTTGGGGGTGGACTCAACTTCAAGCGTCCTAAGTTTTTGCAAATCGTACAATGGGCGATACTGGGCGAAGTCAGGGTGCTGTATGTCGCCCACAAAGATCGGCTGTGCCGATTTGGTTTTGAACTCGTCGAGCAAATCTTACAGTGGAATGGTGGGACGGTTATTGTCGCCAACGCGGAAAGCCTTTCACCGTATGAAGAATTGACTCAAGACTTGCTTTCAATAATCCATTGTTTTTCTTCCCGCCTTTACGGACTGCGGAAATACAAAGCAAAAGTTAAAAATATTATAGAAGGTATAGATCCTTGTGCGGATTCCGCTATACTTGATCAGGCCAGCAACTCCAAAGAAGTTTAACTATGTTTGGGATCAAGCGATCGCTAAAACTAAATAACCTAGAAGCGACTTTGATGCCAAAACACGCAGGATTCCGACGTGTAGTGTTTAACATGGGGTTGAGCTTGCGAACTCAAATGTACGGCGAGGGGCAATTCACAGACTCAAAGGTACTTAACGAAGTTAAAAAAGTTCTTACCAACCACGTCAAGAAACAGCCTGAATTTGGTTGGATGAATCAGTTGTATAGTCGAGTTTATCAAAATGCTTTGATTAACTTGAAAGATGATTTTAGTAGGTATCGCTCTGGGAAGGCAGGTCATCCGAAATTTGCTAGTCGCCGGGACGGTCAATCTTTTACGGTTGATTCGTCTAACGGCAAAGTTTTACTAAACGCTGGCAGCACTATCAAAATTCCTACCTTGGGAAATTTTCGGCTCTACGAAGCCCGCTTAATTCGGTTACGTGTCTCAAACTATTACGATTTCAAAAGAAGGAAGTCGTTGGTTTCTTTCCTTTTGCGTTGATGCCGAACGTTTGCCAGTTCAACAATCTGAAAGGTCTGTAGGAATCGATGTAGGCATTAATTCTTTTGCCACCCTGTCAAACCAACAGGTCTTTGATGCGCCGAAGCCGTTAAAACAAGCGAAAACCAAGCTTGCTACCTTGCAACGCCCAGCCTCAAAACAGGTAAGAGGCTCCCAAAATCAGCGCAAAACCTACAATAAAATTAGCCGACTTCACGCACGGATAGCTCGTATTCGTTTAGATTTACTTCATAAGGAATGAGAATTAAATAACTTCCACTCTTGAAAGTGGGATGGGCGTCCCGCCCGTCCAAAAACGACGGGCGGGACGCCCATCCCACAATAACAATTAAAATTGTAAGTTATTTAATTCGCGATCCTAAGCTAACAACTCCCACCGTCCCAACTTTCAAGCTAATCAAGATTGAAAGTTTGAACGTTAAGGGCATGATGGCGAATCACAAGCTGGCTGAGGCAATATCGGATCTAGGATTTTACGAATTCAAACGCCAACTTGATATGGCGTGCAAAATGTATGGGGCAAATTTAGTGCTGGTAGACCAATTATTCCCCAGCACTAAAACTTGCTCTAATTGTGGCACTAAAAAAGATATGCCACTAAGCATTCGGACTTTTGATTGTCCTGCTTGTGGCATATCTTTAAGATAGGGATTTTAACGCCAGCCTCAACATTTTGAATTGGGAACCCTCGGCAGCCAGGGGGGTAGCCTACTTATCTTGGGATTAGCCGTCTACCCAACAGCGTAGGAAGTAAACTCCGAATTGTGTCTAAAAATGGGTTTAGAAAAGTTTAGGTAAGTTTTACAAAGCAGAAACAGGAGCGATCGCAGGTGGAGAGGCCGGGATGCGAGGAGGTGGAGAAATCCTGAACTGCTGGAGTTGCTGCGGGGTTAGTGATCGCAAAATTCTCAGTCCGAGGGTGTCTCTGGAGATGCTTAAAGCGTAGGATGGCTCCAGATACGGGCGGAAATTGGATTTGTTGTTCAAATAGCATTCCATGAAAGCTAGGCTGAGTCCGCTGAGGTAGCGGCGGGCTAAAGCTGGTTCGGGCCCGATCGCCTGTGGTGGTGGCAGAAAGAGGCTTTGAGGGGATTCCTCGATCGTTGAGAAGTGAGTCCCATTGTTCATCAGTACGAGATATTTGTTGGGCGATGTCAGCCAAGTGAACGGTTGAATTTGTTCGAGCAAAGCGGGGGCGACGGTATCGGCGCTGCCTGCGATTAGCATGACTGGGATTTGGATTTTGCTGAGGTTTGTTTCTCCGAGAATGCTGCTGACGATCGGGTTGACGGCGATCACAGCTTTGATGCGCGGGTCGTCGAAATTGTACTGGTTGCGCTCTAGGCCGCGGGCGCGGCACTGCAACAGTAGGGAGAGGTTCCAAGTATCGTTTTCGAGTCCGCAATCTTTGTCTAGCTGTGCAAAATTAATCCCTGCCCCGGCTAATGCTAAAGCCGTATAGCCACCGAAAGACTGGCCGATGACGCCGACTCGCTGCAAGTCGAGCTGCCCTTGGTAGGTCGGATCGGTTGTAGAAAGTTTGGTTAAATAATCGAGCAGGTCTTTGATGTCGAGGGGGCGGTTGACAAATTCTGCTGGTTCTGCTACTTGATTGGCTCTGCCTGTTACTAAGTCTTGGATTTGTTGGGCGTTGCTGCCGGGGTGTTCGGGGACGGCGACGGCAAAGCCGTAGGAGGCTAGGTGTTTGGCTAAATATTGAAAGGAAAGGCGATCGGAACCTAAACCGTGGGAAATTACTACTACTGGGGCCGGTTGCGGGCTCCGCTGCGGCAGGTAAATGTCCATATCAAACGTGCGCTCCTCTTCGAGGGCTTCGCTAACGCGATTTGGACTCGTCAAAGTTACCGATGATTTTTTCCAAGTATAGGGGCCCGGTAGCTGGGGCTGCAGCATGGCGGCGGGCGGTATGGCGGGTTCAGAGGCTGCTTGTGCTTCGGACAATTGAGCGACTCCAGCGATCGTCTGATTGGAACGGTTGATCAGCGATGTGAGCTCGTTGGCGATACCTAAGCCACGGGCGATGTCAATCCTGATGCCATAGGTGGGGAATTTCCGCAGCACGTTGAGAATTGTCAGGCCTTCGGGATCTGAGGCTGCTAAAATCAGGGCGGCTCGGATGGCATAAAATCCAGGCTGCCGAGCTTTGGTTTGAATTACTCGGCCCAACCGTTTCAGCAGCACTTCTCCTTGAGGCGTGTAGAGAAATTGGGCGATCGTCACGGGGCTGATTTCAGCTTTCGCTTGCAGGGCGCTGCGAATCTCAGCTAGCTGAGATTCTTTGGCGTACTGAGCGAAGCCGTCCAAGTTTGAGTCTATTTTGCCTTCTTTGGCGAACAGTGCCAGGGATTCGATGGGAACTGATTCTTCTAGTGGCCCGTAAGTTACGTAAATTCGCTCGGCACCCATTGCCGGTGCGGCGGTGCAAACAGCCGTGAATGCACACAATCCTAGGTATTTTGGGGCGATCGACCGCCGAGTGCGAAGGGCAGCAGTGGAGAGGCTCGAAAACAGACTGTTCATAACTTTCACACCTAGGACTTCTAATAATTAGTCGGTGAAATGATGTAAATTGTTTCGCCAACATTTAATGCCAAAAAATCGATCTGTTGCTTGGGATGCTTCGGAAATTAGGTTATCTTGGGAAGCATAGCCAAAAAAGCAATTTTCTGACCTGACAAGACTAGCTGAAATTTAAAATTCAACACCCAGGGGTCAAACCTACTGGAATGCCCATTGATTATTTTTTCAGCTATGCAAGATATTTTCGATCGAGTTTGTAACTACAGCCTGAGTGGGAGAATTTATGATGTTCAATGCAACTGCTATCCTGATTGACGCTTTTGTGCAAGAGTTGCAGGCCGGCTACCGTCGCACCTACGGCAAGTACAAGCCTGACTACCCTGAAATTATCGCCTGGGCAGGGACTATGGCTCTGGAAAATATCGCTAACTGCGATGCTCTTTACCACAATGTGGAACACACAATGCTCGTGGCTTTGGTGGGACAAGAGATTCTCCGCGGCAAACATATTCGCGAAGGGGGAGTGTCGCCGGAAGATTGGCTGCACTACCTGATCTCGCTGCTGTGTCACGATATCGGCTACGTCAAAGGTGTTTGCCGCCAAGACCAAGAAGCTGTGGGACTATATGCTACGGGTATTGACGGGGGCATGGTTTCTGTGCCGATCGGCGCAACTTCTGCCAGTTTAACTCCTTATCATGTCGATCGAGGAAAACTCGTAATTGACGAACGCTTCGGGGGCCACACATTAATTGATGCCGAACAAATCAAGCGCAATATTGAATTGACGCGCTTCCCAGTTCCGGCTAGCGAAACTCATCAAGACCGAAATAATTATTCTGGACTCGCTAGGGCCGCTGATTTGATCGGTCAGTTGAGCGATCCAAATTACCTGCGAAAAATAAGTGCCCTGTTCTACGAATTTGAGGAAGTCGGCACTAATAAAATCTTGGGCTACAAGTCTCCGGGAGATTTGCGGCAAAATTACGCCAAGTTTTATTGGAATGGAGTTTTTCCCTACATTCCTGCAGCTTTGAACTACTTGGAATTGACCCAGGGAGGCAAACAAATTATTGCCAACCTCTACGCCAACGTATTTCAGGTAGAACACGCTGAACCGCTCGCTTTCAAGCATAACGCTCAAGAATTCACCAAATTCCCCGCCAATCGCAAATTAAACGGCGAAAAAGATGGTGATTATATTCAACCTTCCGTGTTGCCCGGAGAAAACAAGCCATTTGGGGATTTTCCCGACTTAAATTTGTGATAGATAATTTACGCGCTGAATTAGGCAGCTATAAAGACGATTCATAATTAAAAAAAGATGAATGTTTTAGTGGGGCTTCCTTTTCTGTCAGCTATAGTAGAGCTAAAAATTAGTTGTTTATTAGGAAGAGTGCGGTCATGGAAACCAAAAATATTGAAGTCGTTTTTAGCTTTGATACAACTGGCAGTATGTACCCTTGTTTGACACAAGTTCGTCGGAAAATCAAAGAGACGGTAACGAGATTGCTCGATGAAATTCCTGGCATTCGGATTGGCATTATTGCCCACGGAGACTATTGCGATGCTGACAGCACATACGTAACTAAACACCTCGATTTGTCAGGCGATGTCGGCACAATTTGCAATTTTGTTCAAAATGTAGAGCCAACTGGCGGCGGCGATGCTCCAGAATGTTATGAATTAGTCTTGCACGAAGCTCAGTCACTTTCTTGGACTCCAACTAATTCCAAAACCTTGGTACTAATTGGCGACGACATCCCGCACGCACCCGCTCAAACTCCTCAAAAACTTAACTGGCGTCATGAATTAGATAAGTTAGCACAGATGGGAATTACCGTTTACGGCATCCAAGCTCTCAACTGTCCACACGCCAGTTTATTCTACAAAGAACTAGCCGAAAAATCTGGCGGTTTTCACCTCAATCTTGACCAATTTTCTTACATTACAGATTTATTTTTAGCAGTTTGTTACCAACAGTCATCTAACGAACAACTACAAGCTTACGAACAAGAAGTTGTCAGTCAAGGTCGCATGAGTCGCGGATTAAACAAGATGTTTGATACCATGCTAAAGCGGGAAGACGTGGCTGTTTACGAATCAGCAGAAGTGCGAGCCGTAAAACCGGGGAGATTTCAGATTCTTGAAGTAGACAGCGAGATTTCAATTAAAGCTTTTGTTTTAGAGAATGGTTTGGCTTTTAAAACGGGGCGCGGATTTTATGAGTTTACTAAAACAGAAACTATCCAAGGTAAGAAAGAAATTGTACTGATGGAACGTTCTACAGGGGATTTGTTTGAAGGAGAAGCGGCGCGAGAAATGTTGGGTTTGCCAATGGGCGAGACTGTCCGCATCAAACCGAGCAATCTAGAAAAGTATGCGGTTTTTGTGCAAAGTACCTCGGCTAATCGCAAGCTGATGGGTGGAAGTCGTTTCCTTTATGAAGTTGAAGATTGGGATCGTTAATCGCATCTTAAATCTCCAAACTACAACCGCAGAGTGACCCAGAGCGTGGTAAAATCCGCTATAAGTAAGGTAATATCCGCCATAAGCACCCGACAAATATTTGGTGCGTCGATGACTATACGATCTGTGTTTATCCTATACATCTGCGGTTAAAAAATATACATTTTCAAATTAATATGCAACCCGAAATCCAGCAGCAAATTCAACAGTTGAGGCAGCAGCTACAGGAAGCTAGCTATGCTTATTATGTTCTCGATGCGCCGATTATGCCAGATGAGGTGTACGATCGACTTTATCGCCAGTTGCAAGAATTAGAATCAGATTATCCTGAATTAATTATTGCGGAAAGTCCGACTCAGCGCGTGGGAGAACAGCCTGCTACTCAATTTTTTAGCGTCAAACACAATATTCCTCTCTACAGTTTGGAAAATGCTTTTAATTTTGAGGAATTTGCTAAATGGCAGGAACGCTGGCAAAGGGTAGCACCTTCCCTAACCCCCGGTCAAGAAGGAAATGCACCCCCCCTAACCCCCCCTTATCAAGGGGGGGGACAAGAGGGAATAACATCTTCCATTAGCAATAAGGAAAATAGGGAAATTACTCCCCCCCTTAGCAAGGGGGGGTTGGGGGGGGTTTCCTATGTTTGCGAGTTAAAAATTGACGGTTCTGCTTTAGCGTTAACCTATGAAAATGGAGTTTTAGTTCGCGGTGCGACGCGGGGAGACGGCATCGCCGGAGAGGAAATTACTCAAAATGTTAAAACTATTCGCTCGATTCCTCTGAAGATCAATTTAGATAATCCGCCGCCTGTTGTGGAAGTGCGGGGAGAGGCTTTTTTGTCTTTAGCTGTGTTTGAGGAAATTAATCGGGAACGGGAAAAAGCAGGGGAACAATTGTTTGCTAATCCTCGCAATGCTGCGGCGGGTACGCTGCGGCAGTTGGATTCTAAAATTGTGGATAAGCGCAAATTAGATTTCTTTGCTTATACTCTGCATTTAGATCAAGGTAACGAGGGTAACACGCAGTGGGAATCGTTGGAATTGTTGCGACGAATGGGGTTTAAGGTGAATCCCAATCGCAAAATTTGCTATTCTTTGGATGAGGTTCGGGAGTATTACGAATATTGGGATACTGAGCGGCGGAATTTGCCTTACATGACGGATGGGGTTGTTGTTAAGATTAATTCGGTTTTGCTGCAAAAACAATTGGGTTTTACTCAGAGGTTTCCGCGTTGGGCGATCGCCCTGAAGTATCCCGCGGCGGAAGTCCCTACAATAGTAGAAGCTGTCACCGTACAAGTAGGGAGAACCGGGGCTCTGACTCCTGTAGCGGAACTCAAACCGGTGCAGTTGGCGGGGACGACGGTTTCGCGGGCTTCTCTCCATAATAGCGATCGACTTTCCGACCTAAATCTCCATATTGGCGATACTGTGATTGTCAGAAAAGCTGGGGAAATTATACCAGAAGTTGTGCGAGTTTTGCCGGAACTTCGCCCCCAAAATGCTCAACTTTTTCAAATGCCTAGTTGCTGTCCCGAATGCGAACAGCCTGTGGTTCGGGAAAAGGGGGAGGCCGTTACTCGCTGCATCAATACATCTTGTCCGGCAATTTTGAGGGGTTCGCTGATTCATTTTTGCAGCCGGGATGCTCTGGATATTAACGGTGTTGGCGAAAAGTTGGTGCAGCAAATGGTTGATAGCAATCTGGTGCATTCTGCGGCGGATTTGTACGATTTGACAGCGGAAAGATTGATGAGTTTGGAACGCATGGGTAAGAAGTTAGCAGAAAAGTTGGTAAGTGCGATCGCCCAATCCAAAAATCAACCTTATTCGCGCGTACTTTACGGCTTGGGCATCCGCCACGTCGGCAGCGTGAATGCTCAATTGCTGACAGAAAGGTTTGCAAATGTAGAAGAGTTAGCAGGGGTATCGGCGGCATCGATTGAGGGCGTTTACGGCATCGGGCCGGAAATTGCTCAAGCTGTTTATCAGTGGTTTCGAGTTCCGGCAAATCAAAGTTTAATTGCACGGTTGAAAACTGCGGGATTGCAATTGCAGTCAGAAGTAAAAAATCCCAATTTAGCCAGCACAAATTTACAACTGGCAGGCAAAAGCTTTGTGCTTACCGGAACTTTGCCCACTTTGAAACGAGATGAAGCTAAAGATTTGATTCAAAAAGCAGGAGGTAAAGTCACAAGTTCTGTGAGTGCTAAAACTGATTATGTGGTTGTGGGAGAAGAGGCGGGTTCTAAGTTGGAAAAGGCTCAATCTTTGGGAATCGAACTACTTTCGGAATCAGAGTTATTAGAACTGCTATCGAAACCATAAATGATTGGTGACAGTCAATATCTCTCTCTTTTCTCTTTCTCTGCGCCCTCTGCGCCCTCTGCGGTTCAAAAAAAAGCTGATTCACTTCATACCAATTTTTTATGAGGCCCCGTAGAATCCGATCCCCCCTAACCCCCCGCCGGAGGGGGGGACAAGATTCTTCTCAAAGTCAACCCCTACTCCCCTTAATAAGGGGCATTTAGGGGGATCGAGATATTTACAACTTCACATTAAATTGGTATCAGCCGTTTTCCAAGAACATCGCCAACAATTCTATTGCCCTAGGTGCAAAATAGCCGATCCTCTTCGAGGGCTCTGCTAACGCGACTTGGGCAATACCTCAAAAGGCATAGAAATCGCGACCCCCCTTGGTGAATGTACATACTTCCCCGGCGGTGCTGCGCCAATCGGTTGTCGGTACAGGCTAGTTTTGCTAAAATTTGATAAAGTTTGCAATAGCGATCGCAACTGCCAGATTAGCCAAGTCCCAGCAATCACAGGAGATACATTATGTCGGAAATTCCAGCAGAACAAACACAAACAAACTTGACAACTCCAGAAATAACTACCGAAAGCTCAATTTCTGGGGTGGAAAACGTGAAAAATAGTTTGGGAAACGTCCTAAATAGTTGGAAGTTGAAAGCAGGATTAGCCGTTGCTGTACTGTTTGCAGTGTCGCTATTTGCTTTCTACTGGCAGCATAACATTGCAGTCGTAGGTATGAAGAGTTGGGCGGCGCGATCGGGTGCTCAGCCGATCGAATGTATGGTAAGAGATACTAATAACGACGAGTATGTCAGTTGCAGCGCCCTCCTCGATCAGCAGATTGTCCCTCTTGAGTGCAGTTCAAGTTTGTTCAATATCGGCTGTCGAGTCAATTACGGAACTGCGGCACCAAATCCGAGAGCAATCAACCCTAGATAGAGCATTGGCGGGTTAGAGATGATTGTTGAACGAACAGATTTGCTAATTAAAATAGGGGACTTTAAAAAAATCTCACCGTGAAAATACTCCAGCAATAAATATCGGAAAACTATTGTTTTTCTTGTTGTAAATTAGCAGGTAATGAAAGTTACCTGCTTTTGCGATGAGGTAATCTGTGATAGATGATGTGCGACAGTATATTAATGTGAAGATTTCACCTTTAGCATGGGTATCAAAGCATCCTCAGCTACTATAATGGATAAGTCCGCTCGCCCCTAATGATTGCTGACTATCTTTAATAACATTTTCTTCTATCATTGAAACCTGAAAATGATCGAGATTAACGGCTACGAGATTCTCACTCAAATCTACGAAAGTATCAACTCCACCGTTTATCGAGGCATCCGGCAACAGGACAACCAAGCTGTCATCCTTAAATTCCTCAAAGAAGACTATCCTACTCCCTCCGAACTGGTTCGCTATAAGCAGGAATATGAAATTACCCGAAATCTGAATCTAGATGGAGTAATTAAAGCTTATGAATTAAAACCCTATCAGAGGACCCTGTGTATCATCCTTGAGGATTTTGGCGCGTCATCTTTAAAACACTTGATGGATGAGCGTAGGGAATCAGCCACGGGAGTATTGCCCCTACAGGAATTTCTGAGCATTGCTATTAAAACGGCTGAAATTCTAAGCAGTATTCACGCTGCGAATATTGTCCACAAAGATATTAACCCTGGCAATATTATTTTCAACCCAGAAATCGGGCGACTCAAAATTATAGACTTTGGTATTTCTACTAAATTCACCCGCGAAAATCCTACCCTAAAAAATCCTAACGTCTTAGAAGGTACTTTAGCTTATATTTCACCTGAACAAACAGGAAGAATGAATCGTTCTCTAGATTACCGCACCGACTTTTACTCTCTCGGTGCCACTTTTTATGAGTTGCTGACAGGACAACTTCCTTTTGAAACAAATGATGCCCTGGAGTTAGTGCATTGTCATATTGCTAAAGTGCCAATTTCTCCTCATCAACTTAATCCAGAAATTCCCCAGCCCCTGTCAGATATTGTAATGAAACTGATGGCCAAAACCGCTGAGGAGCGATACCAAAGTGCTTTTGGAATTAGAAATGATTTAGCAGAATGTTTGCATCAGTTACAAACCCAAGGAAATATCTCAGAATTTCCCTTGGGATCTCAAGATATTTCTGGGCAGTTCCACATTCCGCAAAAACTCTATGGACGCGAAGCCGAAGTAGAAGCCTTACTCACAGCATTTGAGCGAGTCGCAGACAATCCTTTCACCCCCCTTAATAAGGGGGGACAAGGGGGGGTAGAAATGATGTTAGTAGCGGGTTATTCTGGCATTGGAAAATCATCCCTAGTAGCAGAAATTCATAAACCAAATACAAAGCTAAGGGGCTATTTTACAGCAGGCAAATTTGACCAATTTCAAAAGAATGTTCCTTACTCGGCTGTGGTTAATGCCTTTAAAGGATTAGTGCAACAACTTTTAACAGAAAGTGAAGAACAACTAGCACAATGGCGAGAAAAATTGAAAAGCGCTTTTGGGATGAATGGTCAAGTAATTATTGATGTAATTCCTGAAGTAGAACTGATTGTCGGTAAACAGCCAGAAGTACCAGAATTAGGGGCAACGGAATCACAAAATCGCTTTAATATTCTTTTTCAAAACTTCATCCGAGCATTTTGCACCAAAGAGCATCCCTTAGTCATCTTTTTGGACGATTTGCAATGGGCTGACGCTGCTACGCTTAAATTAATTATACTGATGATGACAGATACAGAAATGCAATATCTGTTTTTAATTGGAGCTTATCGTGATAATGAAGTTAGCCCGACACACCCCTTAATGATGACTCTTGATGGGTTGCTCAAGGAGGGAGCAATTATTAATTATATTACCTTAGCACCTTTAGGAATAGAAAATATTAGTCAACTTATTGGCGATACATTATCTAGCAATTATGAATCAGTAAAATCCTTGGCAGAATTGGTGATTGAAAAAACTGGAGGGAATCCGTTCTTTGTTAATGAATTCTTGAAAACCCTGTACTCAAAAAATTTAATCCAGTTTGATTTATCTTCTCTTTCTTGGCAATGGGATGTACACCAAATTCAAGCAAAGGGGATTACAGACAATGTAGTAGAGTTAATGATTGATAAAGTAAATAAACTGCCAGAATCTACACAGCAGATGTTACGTTTAGCGGCTTGTGTGGGCGCTAATTTCAACTTGCATACCCTTTCTCTCATTAGCGAAAAATCACCTAGAGAAACCTCTACTGACCTAGCACTGGCAATTCAGTCAGGCTTAATTTTACCCACATCAGAGTTAGATGCTGACCTCTTAATTCAAGATTATAAATTCCTGCATGACCGAGTACAACAGGCTGCTTATGCCATGATTTATGGCGAATCTAAACGTAGCTTCCATCTCAAAATTGGGCTATTGTTGTTGCAGAATCTCCCGAAAAATAAACGGGAAATCAGAATCTTTGAAATAGTCGATCATCTGAATTTTGGCAGAGATTTAATTGCAGATGATTCAGCAAAAATTGAATTAGCACGCTTGAATTTAGAAGCGGGCAAAAAAGCCAAAGATGCAACGGCTTATGGAGCGGCACTGCAATATTTAAGAGCGGGATTAAAGTGTTTAATCGGAGATTTTTGGACGGAGTATTATGAATTAACTTTAGCCTTGCACAAAGAACGGGCAGAGGTTGAATACTTAAATGGATGTTTTGAGGATTCAGAAGCATTAATTGACCTAATTTTGAAAAATGTAAAATCCGACATAGAGAAGGCAGAAATTTACAACCTGTTGCTCGTGCAGTACACCATGAGTGCTAAATATGAAGAGTCAATACAAACAGGTAAAAAGGCTCTTTTCTTGTTAGGTGTAGACTTGCCTGACGCTAATTTTAAGGAGGCGCTAGACCTGGAAGTTGCCCGTGCAAAGAAGAATTTGGGGTCGAGAAAAATTGCTGACCTGATCGATGAACCAGAAATCACAGACCCCCAAAAAAGACTGGTACTAAAATTGTTAACAAATACTGATCCACCTGCCTATTTTTTTAACCAAGAAATGTATGCAGTTATTGTTTTAAAAATGGCTAATATTTCTTTGCAATACGGCAATATTGCCGTATCGTCAAAAGGATTTGTAACTTACGGAATGATTCTTGGCTCTATTTTAGGTGACTATCAATCTGGCTATGAATTTGGTAAGCTAGCTGTAGAGGTGAGTAAAAAATTTAATAGTTCCAGTCAGAGATGCAGTGCTTGTTTAGTTTTGGGCGGTCATTTGAATAACTGGGTAAAGCATATTAAATTGGCTGAGGCTATTTTGAATGAGTCCTATCAAGCTGGCTTAGAATCTGGAGAATTACTGCACTCTGGCTACGCTATCGAACACAAATTGCGATACCTATTTTATCAGGGTAAAAATTTAGAACCTCTGGTGATAGAGGTGGAAAAATTTTTACAGTTTAACCAAAAAATCAAAAACCAATGGGCAATTGATGGAATGCTGGGTTTTCAAATAACTCTCTTTAATTTAAGCAGTAGAACTCCTAATAAATTCGTATTTTGTAACAACGAAATTAGCGATGAAGAATTTTTAGAAAGCTGTAAAGCACATAAAAGTTTGGCGTTGATTTGCACTTTTTATATTTTTAAATCTCAGGTTTTATATCTGTATGATCAGCTACATGAAGCGCTAAACTGTGCATTGAAAGCCAAAGAATTTATGATTTTTACGTTAGGGCAGTTCCAAATTTCTGAACATAATTTTTACACTTCACTAATCCTGGTGTCGCTGTATCTTGATGCTTCCGAGTCCGAACAAAAACACTATTGGGAGCAGTTAGAATCGCAGCAAGAACAGATGAAAATATGGGCAGATAACTGTCCTGAAAACTTTCTGCACAAATACCTGTTGGTGGAGGCAGAAATTGCGCGTATTTCTGGTCAAGGAATGGAAGCACTAGATTTGTACGATCGCGCCATTGCTTCAGCTCATGAAAATGAGTATATTCAGAATGAAGCTTTAGGCAATGAATTAGTCGCCAAATTCTGGTTAGGGAAAGGCAAAGAGGAAATTGCCAAACTTTACATGAGAAAAGCTCACTATGGCTACCAACTTTGGGGTGCTAAGCGTAAAGTAGAGGATTTGGAGCAGAAATATCCGCAGTTAATCCCCAAAGTATCTGCCCAGAAACAAATTGATGTGCAGACTACTGCTATGGGCACAGCATCTTCAACAAGTGGAGCAAGTTCAAATATAGACTTGTCCACAGTTATCAAAGCTTCCCAAGTTCTGGCTGGTGAAATTGCGAGCAACAAATTGTTAGAAAAGTTAATGACAATTTTAATGAAAAATGGCGGAGCACAAAAAGGCTTTCTTGTCTTATCAAATAAGGAGAAGTTAACCATTGAAGCTAGAGGGGAAGTTGACAAAGAACAAGTAGAAGTTTGGCAAAGTAGTCCGATTGAAAGCAGCGATAATCTTCCTGTAGGCATGATAAAATATGTAGCGAGAACTCAGGAAGATGTAGTGCTATCAGAGGCTACAAAAGAGGGTATTTTTACTAGCGAACCCTATATTATAAAAAATCAGCCTAAGTCAGTCTTATGCGCTCCTATTATTAATCAAGGTAAACTGATCGGCATTCTGTATCTGGAAAATAATCTGACTACCGGGGCGTTTACCCCAGATAGATTGGAAGTCTTAAAAATCTTATCCTCCCAAGCAGCTATTTCGATCGAAAATGCTCGCCTCTATCAAAACTTAGAAGATAAAGTTCAAGAACGCACGGCTCAACTAGCTGAAGCGAATCAAGAAATTAGCACCCTCAATCAGAAATTAAAAGCGGAAAATGTTCGCATGAGTGCAGAACTCGATATTGTCAAACAACTGCAACAAATGGTGTTGCCAAAACCGTCAGAATTAGAGGCAATTGAAGGCTTAGAAATAGCTGGTTTTATGGAACCTGCTGACGAAGTTGGCGGTGATTACTACGATGTATTGCAACAGGATGGTCAAGTCAAGATTAGCATTGGCGATGTCACGGGACATGGTTTAGAAAGCGGCGTGTTGATGATTATGGCACAAACGGCTGTCAGGACGCTTCAGAAAATGAAGGAAACAGATCCAGTGAAGTTTTTGGATGTCCTCAACCAGACTCTTTATGATAATCTCCAGCGCATGGACTCCTCTAGAAATATGTCTCTAGCTATCTTAGACTATGCCGGAGGTGTTCTGAAATTAAGCGGACAACATGAGGAAATGATTGTGGTGCGCGCTGATGGAAAATTGGAGCGCATAGACACGATGGATTTAGGCTTTCCCATTGGCTTAGTAGAAGAGATTGGCGAGTTTATTGCTTCTTCAGAAGTGCAGTTAAATCCTGGGGATGTGGTGGTGCTTTATACTGATGGAATTCCTGAAGCTTTCGATATTAATAAAGCGCAGTACGGATTAGAAAGGTTGTGGCAAGTTGTGGTTGAAAATCGTCAGCGCTGTGCCCAAGAAATTCGGGAAGCTGTAATTGATGATGTGCGGCAGTATATTGGCACTCAGAAGGTTTTTGATGATATTACTTTGGTGGTGATGAAACAGAAATAGAACTTTTTTATCGCGAGTTGGGCGGTTGAAACCGCTACTACACAACAAAAGTCCGCCTTCGCGGACTCAAGAAATCAAGATGGCAGATTACCAAGGGCTTCCGATCATGGTGAAACTGCTCCAGTAGTAAGGATGAGAAAAGTTTTGGTTTGGTTGTTGTAAATTAGCAGGTAAATTTAACTTGCCGCCTGTTGTTACTAGCTGTCCGTTTTCCATCCGAACTTTACCGGACATTATTGCTTGTTGAGTCAGTTGCAAAGCTTCTGCCTTAGTTGTGGTTCCTCGCAACTGGTGGTAAAATTCGCTCATCAGCCCCAAAGTGCCTCCATCGTCAACATACCACAAACTTCCTAAAGCAGATTTCGCGCCGGATTTTACTGCTAATCCTCCAAAACCTAACTCTGCTTCCCGATCGCCCATAGCAGTTCTACAAGCACTTAATACTAACAAGTCTACCTGCGGATTCCGCCAATTCAAACTCTCCATGCGATCGAGCTGCAATTTGGAATTCCACATTTGAATGTAGGAATTGCTCGCTTTTCCCGGTTTGAATTCAGCGTGAGTTGCTAGGTGAACGATCCGAAATCCTCCCTTGGTGTGTTCCGACGTGAGATTATCTAAAGTGAAAGCAGAATTGAGGAAAGATGGGCTCTGCCACTGAGCGGAAATCGCCTGCAGTTCGATCGGCACACTGGGCAAGGGCTGTTGGTCAACAAATTCTGACCTTCCCATTGCTAGCACTGTGGCGTCTCTAACAGCTTTATAATCGGTATTAGTCGAACTAAAACTCGGAATTAGGCTAAAACTGTATTTTTCAATCAAGAAGCCTTTACCGTCGTGCAAAGCGGCAAAGGGCAGGCTTCGCAATCCGGGATCGACTGACAGTAACAAAGTCTGAATTCCTAAGTTTTCTAAGTCTTTTTCTAGGGGTGCGATCGCCCATTTATATAGTTGCTGGGCGGCGGTTAGATAAGTTGTAGTACCGCGTTTTGCGGGATTCGTGATTTCATTGCGGAACTCCTGCACGGTGGGGAAAAGAGCTGCTCTGTTGGCTTCGGGGACGCTGTAATGAATCGGCCACCCGGCAGGAGGAACTAAAATTATTTCTAGTCGATCTTCTCGCGAGACCATGTAGATAATACCAGACCGCTTGCCGGTTTGCTGTTCGATATTTTGTAAAGTTTGCTGGGATGTCGAAATCAAGGTTTTTTCCTCTAGGAGGTTGGCTTCTACCCCCAGGTATTCTGCAAATTCTTGATTCCTCATTTCTTCGATTCCCCAGATTGTTTTCTGGATATCGTTACCTTCAAAAAGTCGATCGGGAGACGGAACATATCCCAGAACTAAATTAGAAATAGGGTTGACTCTTAGTGATAATTCGCTGCTGGTAACTTCTGGCAGTGGGTGGCCGGGGGGCAACTGATTGTGTAGCGATGGAATTGTGGGGGGTTGAAAGTCTTTTCGATCGAGGGTTGAGGGTTGCCGTGCGGGCACTTGTCTTTCCGTAGGATCGATCAGAGGGGGAGTTACAACATCAGGGGGATTTACAACATCAGGGGGATTTACAGTTACAACATCAGGGGGAGTTACAACATCAGGGGGAGTTACAACATCAGGGGGAGTTACAACATCAGGGGGATTTACAACATCAGGGGGATTTACAACATCAGGGGGATTTACAGTTACAACATCAGGGGGATTTACAACATCAGGGGGATTTACAACATCAGGGGGATTTACAACATCAGGGGGATTTACAACATCAGGGGGAGTTACAACATCAGGGGGATTTACAACATCAGGGGGATTTACAGTTACAACATCAGGGGGATTTACAGTTACAACATCAGGGGGATTTACAACATCAGGGGGAGTTACAACATCAGGGGGAGTGGCAGTTACAACATCAGGTGGAGTTGGCGTTGGCGGCGGGTCGATCGCGTCGTCAGTAGAAAACACAATATTACCAATACTACTAGAACGCGGAAACGACTGCGATGTAATGGTAGATTGTCCGGTTGTAATTGCACCCGCCGTACCGTTGCTAGCAGCATCCCCCACCACAAACGGTTGAATCGGCGTCCCTCTATCTCCCCCAGCGTGCACAATTGTAATTTTGCCACCACCGGCGCCACCAGCAGTAGAAATGCTAGCAAATCCCGTCGGGGAAAGTGGGGTTGAAAAAGTACCCGTAGCGCGGAAAAAATTGCCTGTTATTGCTGTCACCTCGCCACCGGTGCCGCCTGTACCGCCTTGGGCATTGATAAACTCTACTTGAATATCGCCGATCGGATCTAAGAACACATTGCCGGCATTTCCGACTATAGCGCTAGAGTTAATTTGTCCGGTGGTAATTGAAGTTATCGCCTTAACAGTTATGTTGCCGCCACTCTCTCCCGATGTATTCAAATTGCCTGCGGTGAAATTGTTACCGCTTGTAAATAGAATTTCTCCGCCATTAGCAGTAATATTTTTAACGGTTATATCGCCCTTGGCAGTAATATCCACTTTGCCGGCGGTGACATCTCCCGATAAGTTGACTTTTTCCGTGAGTGCTGTAAATTGTTGCGCGTTAATTGTCGAGTTTCCTGTCACATTGCCAGCATTTTCGATCGCAAGATTTCCTAACTTGCTGGTGGCACCCACCGCACCGTTGAAAGTGATGCTGCCGCTACCGGAGGCTAGAGTTAAGTTGCGGGCATTAATGCTGTCACTGTCGATCGCACCCAAAGCAATATTTCCCCCGGCCGTACTAAATACCGCATCCTTTGTCAAAACCACAGCATTGCTAATATTAATGTCGCCGTTATTATTCGTAATATTACCGCCTAATTTAGTATTTACTGCCGTAAGACTAAAACCAGAACTGCTGTTAATGTTTCCACTGAATTCTGCATTTGAGGCAGTAAGATTCAAAACCGATAATGGCGTTGTTTCTCCGATGTTTCCTTGCACCAACACATTGCCTGTAGCGGCATCTAAGTTCAGCAAATGATTACCGTCTATCGCACCAGTTATCTTAATATCTCCGCCGCTGGTACTGAGATTAATATCGTTTCCGAGTGTGACAGTGCCGTTGAGAGCGATCGGATTTTTATTGGTATTGATGCCATAATTTAAATTAATTGTGGAAGCGTTGAGAGCAATGCTGCTGTTGTCATTGCCGGTAATAGTGCCATCAAGTGCGATCGTACCAGTTCCCGTTTGAATATTTACTGGGTCTAAAAATGTGAGATTATAGGGAATACTAATATTAGCGCTGCTATCCGATCGCCCGATCGCGATCGAGCTAAATCCATTTTGAATCAAATTAAGTTCCGATGCCGTCAAATCTAAAGCGCTAGTATTGTTATCAATTCCGCCAACAACAATATTTTGTCCTGCTGTTGCGGGTTGCAGCGTTAACGCACCAGTACCAGAAACATTACCGGAAAAATTAATTTCACCTGCTGTTAAATTCAGCGGGTTAGTACCTGCCGATAAAGTAGAACCGAAAGCAATAGTTGCATCTCCCAGCGTAAAACTTACAGGAGCTTTTAAGGTCACTGGCCCACTAAAAGTAATGTTATCATTAGTGGTGGTGATATTTCCGCTAACCGCAACAGTTCCCCCGCCATTTTGAATAAATGCACCGTCTAAGTTCAGGTTTTTCTCAAGATTGAGATTCACCTTATTGGTAATTGTGAGCGTGCCGTCATTGGTGGTCGTTACAGTTTCTTTGAGATTAACATTATCAGCAGCAATACCGAGATTGCCAGCTACGTCAACTGTCTTGTTGAAAGTAATGTCGCTGCCTGAAAACACCGAGTTTGGGGCAACAGTCACTGCATCTGCATAAGTTTGACTGGCGGTTGTAGTGACATTGCCACCTAAAGATATCTTGCTGTTGGCAATTACACTTGTGAGAGGAGTTGTTTCGCCGATCGTACTTTTGAAGGTAAGATTACCGCTAGCCGCCTTCACAGTCAAATCGCTGGTACCATCAACAGTATTATTGAAAGTAATGCTGTCACCTGAAAGAATCGGATTATTGCCAACAGTGACAGCATCTCCATAAGTTTGACTGCCTGTTGTAGTGACATTGCCATTGACTTGAGTTGTGCCGCCAGCATCTGTCGTCAAACTCGCGGCATTGACTGTTTGATTAAATGCGGTTGTGCCTGTAGAGTTAGCGGTAATATTTCCTAATGCCTGGGTATTGCCAACTGCACCATTGAATGTAACATTACCAGTACCCCCATTCACAGTTAAATCGCTGCCAATGTTACTGGCATCAACAGTATTATTGAAAGTAACGCCGCTGCCTGAAATAATCGGATTAGTGGCAATTGTGACAGCATCTCCATAAGTTTGAGCGCCAGTTGTAGTGACATTTCCCTTGACTTGAGTTGTGCCGCCAGCATCTGTAGTCAAACTCGTGGCATTGACTGTTTGATTAAATGCGGTTGTGACTGTAGAGTTAGCTGTTAAATTGCCGATCGCACTTAAACTCCCAACTGCACCATTGAATGTAACATTACCCGTAACGGCATTCGCCGTCAAATCGCTGGTGCCATCCACAGTATTATTGAAACTAATGTCGCTGCCGGAGAGAATGGGATTATTTGCAACAGTCACAGCATCTCCATAAGTTTGACTGCCAATTGTAGTGACATTGCCATTGACTTGAGTTGTGCCACCAATATTAGTCGTCAAACTCGCGGCATTGACTGTTTGATTA
>NZ_JAUBOZ010000131.1:0-17625 GCF_036700475.1 Microcoleus sp. T2B6
CGCCCCTACAGGCCATCGTAGGGGCGGGTTTTACCAACCATTTATGTTAGAAACCTACCATCTCAAAAACCCGCCCCGCCCAGCGACAAATCCGCAATTGGTAATATCATCGCAATTCGGTCGCCCTCACCCTTCCCTCACAAAATCAAACAACCGATGAGCCATTTCTAGCTTGCTGCAAGGTGCTATTTCTACTTGCTTCCCTGCTGCATTAATTAATATTGCTTGATTGGTATTGCTGCCAAAACCTGCACCTATTTGATCGATCGGGTTTGCCGCAATTACATCCAGTTTCTTCGATCGCAATTTCTCCAAAGCCGGCTTGACAATATCCCCAGTTTGTGCTGCAAACCCGATTAATTTTTGGTGCGGCTGTTTCAATTTTCCCAACTCTGCCACAATATCCGCTACCGGTGCCAAAGGCAAACAATTCGGGAGCGATCGCTTCGGCAATTTCTCACTACTGTACTCGGCCGGCTTCACATCCGCTACCGCCGCCGCCATCACCGTCAAATCCGCATCGTGGAAGCATTGCAGCATCGCCTGCCGCATTTCTTCTGCACTCGCAACTGCGATCGCCCGCACACCTGAGAGCGGCAATTCGCCAGTTATACTGTGTACCAGCGTCACTGTCGCGCCCCGGTGCCCTGCAGCTTGCGCCAAAGCTATACCCATTTTGCCGCTGGAAGGATTGCCGATAAACCGCACCGGATCGAGGTGTTCCCGCGTTCCTCCCGCACTGATCAACACCCTAATGCCCGCTAAATCTCGATCGCCCTTCGCATACAACAGCGATTCAATATGAGGCAAAATCTCACCAGGTTCTGCCATCCGGCCGACACCGGCGCGATCGCACGCCAGCATTCCCGCCCCCGGATTCGCAGCATGATAGCGCCGATAACTCAACACTTCACGCCAATTCCGCTGCACCGCCGGCTGTTCCCACATATCCGTATTCATCGCCGGTGCCAGCAAAATTGGGCAAGTAGAAGCTAAGACAGTATTAGTCAGCAAATTATCAGCAAAACCCCCCGCCAACTTAGCCAAAGTATTAGCTGTCAAAGGAGCAATTACAAAAACTTCCGCCCATTCTCCGAGTTGAATATGCAGGGGGCGCCCGTGACTTGGTTGCCAAAAATCTTTGTCAGTAAAAGCAGGATGGCGGCACAGAGTAGCAAAAGTCAAAGGCGTTACAAACTCCCCAGCCGCATCAGTAAGAATAGTTTTAACTTCCGCTCCAGCTTTCGCTAAAGTTGAAACTACTTCGCAAACTTTGTAAGCCGCAATCCCGCCGCTAACCCCGATTAAAATTCGTCTGCCCTTCATGATTTTTGGTAATACAGCAACCTTCGAGGTTATGAGAACTTGATGAATTCCTGAAACCATTGCGGAGAATTGCCCGATCGCATCTCCTCATTCTTTCTTCCTTCTTCCTTCTTCCTCATTCTTTCTTCCTTCTTCCTTCTTCCTTCTTCCTTCTTCCTTCAGCCATAAAAAAGAATCAAGAAAGAAATTAAGATAAAAACAGACTAACATCCCTCATTCATCTGTTTAATCTGCAACAAAATATGCTGCTAACTTCTTCCTCAATTCCGTCGAAATTTTTGAGCTAGATTTTTCAGTCTATGCTTCGTCGTAGGCTTCCATATCCAGAAGGTGGAGATAAGGTTCAACCAGCTCCGGCCGCTGAAAGGCAAGCGATCGCAACAAATGCCAATCATTCAATCCCTCAAAAGGATCTGTATAATCGTCAACTTCCAAACGGACAGCCAATTCTGCCACGTCCTGAGAAGTAAGTACAGCAATATCGCGCGATGCTTTGGTTAAAGTTTTCATTTTTTTCCCCTGCCCGAGACTTCCGCCATACTATATACTAAACCTTTAATCAGATTTCGACACAGTTTCTACAACAAAACTTCGCATTACCTCTATAACTTCCGGCAGAATCTCGTGTCCCATGTTAAATTCTCGATACTGCACCGCAGCTCCCCAAGCCGTCAAACTCTCGCGCGATCGCGCAGCAGCACTAACGGGAACAATAGTATCTTGAGTACCGTGTACGATTAAAACAGGTGGCAAAGCACTCCCAGCAACTGGCGAAATCTGGTGTAAATAACCACTAAGACAAATTAAACCAGCTAGGGGCAAAGTCAATCCCACATCTAGAGTCATCGCTCCGCCTTGAGAAAAGCCACCTAAAATCGTGCGAGACAAAGGCACGCCCGTGGTGCTTTCCAAAGACAGCAAAAATTCCCTCAGCAATTGCCGGCTTTCTACCAATCCCTGAGCGTCTTTGCTTTGAAGGTTATACCACGCTTTGCCACTCATTACCTGGGGATGGGGAAAGGGGGCATCGGGAAACACAAACTGATAATCCGGCAAATTGAAAAAGGGTGCTAAGGAAGTCAAATCGCGAGCATTAGCACCCCATCCATGTAAAGCGACCATCAAAGCGACAGGTTTGCGATCCGTTGTGGGCGGTATGCTAATAGATTGTAAAGACATCGTAGTTAATAATTGGTAATCTGGCCTGGCTACAATTATAAATTGTTACGACTGGTAAAACCCCAGATATTTGTTTTCGGCAATATTCCACTGAAATTAGTACAGGTTTGCTAATAACTATAAGAGTTGACTGTTAACTGTTAACTGTTGACTGTTAACTGTTAACTGTTGACTGTTGACTGTTAACCGTTGAAAGTAGAGTGCGACATCGCACCTTTCCCAAGTAGAGTGCGGATAGTTCACCTTTTCTAAACAGGAATTAGGGAGCATCTCCTATTTGTAAAAACACTTCTTCTGACTCCTTCCTTCTGCCTCCTTTCTTCTTCCTCTTTCCTCCTGCCTCCTGCCTCCTGTCTCCTGCCTCCTGCCTCCTGTCTCCAATTTATAGCTGGGCTGCTTTCATTGAGATGCTCCCAGCAAGACTCCGCTAGAAGCGAGATTTGTTCCGCTAATTCCAATTGACCGAAAGCATCCAGGATACAAGCCGCCAGATTAATTACTAAAAAAATAAAAAAACTTGTATCCGATAAACAAGCCCCCGAATTTATCCGTGGGGTCGCCTCTAAAATCTAAAATCTAAAATCTAAAACCGATTGGCACTTACCGCAGGTAAAACCTTAGAAACAGATTGCTTAGACTGTTGTCGCACCGGCACCTCAATCCAGAATTCAGTTCCCTCTCCCGGAGCCGATACGCACCTGAGCGAACCGTGATGTTTGTCCACTATTTGATAGCAGATAGACAATCCCAAGCCAGTACCTTTGCCTACAGGCTTGGTAGTAAAAAACGGATCAAACAAACGTTTTTTGACATTCTCCGTCATGCCCGTTCCATTGTCAGCGATTCGCACGCATACACAATTAGAACTTAAAAGTTCAGTGCGAATCCGAATAGTAGGTAAAAATGCCGAAATCGAGGCGTTGTTTTCGAGCATTTTTTGAGTTTCTTCATCAGATAAAACATCAATAGCATTGCTCAAAACATTCATAAATACCTGATTCAATTGTCCCGCCCAGCACTCCACCAAGGGCAAATTTCCGTACTCTTTGATAAGTTTAATGCCAGAAAAATCACCTTTTGGTTTCAGCCGACTATCCAAAATCATCAAGGTGCTGTCAATGCCTTGGTGAATGTCAACCGACTTCATTTCAGCTTCATCCAAGCGCGAAAAATTCCGCAGAGAAAGCACGATCTGGCTGATCCGTTCAGCTCCCATATTCATAGATTTTAGGATTTTAGGCAAGTCTTCAGTGATAAACTCCAAATCAATCTCTTTTAGTTTCGCTTGCACTTCTGGCGTTGGGTTCGGGTATTGCTGCTGATATATTTCCACAAGTTCGAGCAATTCTCTAGTATATGCGCCTGTATGGATCAGGTTGCCAGAGATGAAGTTGACAGGATTGTTAATTTCGTGGGCAACTCCAGCCACCAACTGCCCCAAGCTGGACATCTTTTCAGTTTGGATTAGTTTAAATTGAGCTGCCTGCAAATTTTTTAGTGCCGTTTCTAGTTCAGCGGTGCGCTGTTTTAGTTGAATTGTACGATCGTACACTTGCTGTTCTACTTTTGCAGTACGTTCTAGAGACATCAACAGGTAAATCGTCAAGCTGCCAGTCATCAATAGCCCGATCGCACCAATTGCCAGCGAACCCTGATGCGTCCTCATACTGTGGTATCCCTTCCCAGGCAAAACTAGCAGCCTCCACTGGCGGTCTGCTACGTTAAATAGGCGAGTGCAAGCAAGAGGATTTTGACAGATTTTTCCCCGCAAATTAGCTAACTTTGGCTTTTCGTGTTTTGGGTTATCTATCAACTGCTTATATTTTGAGTCGTAGCGCACCAGAAAGCGTTCTTTCTCTATAGCAGAGTCGTCATAGAGGTAAAAATTAATCTTGTCTAAATTTAGCGATTCTAAAGAAGAATCGACCATACTGGTGATCTGAAACAGACCCGCAATAACTCCCATTAGGTTTGGCCGGCCGTTGACCGAGTTATCTGCAGAAGTTGTGCGGCGGGGTACTGGTAGAAATACTTGCAATCCCGGTTGATTGTTGCTGACTAATCTAATCCGCGCCGAAGCAGCTATTTTGCCGGTATTCACCGATTTCTCTAAAGCTGTTTTGCGATCGGGGCTGGAGGCAACATCAAAACCGATCACTTTGTTATCTTCTTCTAGTGCTTCTCTGTAAATAATGGGAAAGTATTCCGATCGCACTTTGGCTTTGACCTGCTTTTTGTCAGGAGTTCGTTCGTAAATTTGAAATGACGGAAAACCTTCGGCTCGAATTGTCTGTTCGTAAGCTGTTTTTTGGGCAGCCGGCACGCGCCGAATCCAGTTAACAGAATGTATAGCAGTATTTCGGGCAAGGGCAGGTTGAGCGAATTGCTTAAAATCTTCTCTGGTAACTTCAGTAGATGCCCTGTAGAATGCTTCCAGTGAGTACAGAACTTCTAAATTTTTGTTGATGCTTTGCTGCAATGTCACATTCAGGCGATCGGCTTGCTGATGAAATTCAGCTTGCATTCGTTGGTGTTCCGAATGCCACACAACGGCTGCGGCTGCCAATGACAAACTCGTCCCTGTGCAAAGAGTCAGCGCTGCTGGAATGTAGCGACGGTGCGACTGTAAACTTTCGGTCAGCGAATTAAACCAATTGCTCGCAACATTCATATTCCCACACCTTCTGCCACCGGAGTGCAATTCGTTTAAGGACTTTTGAAATTCCTTGATAGCACGATCGACAGCGCACCAACCAGATTGTCTCAAAACTTACGATCGCAGCAATAGGACTTACCCTGAGAAACCCAATTTCTACGAAAATATTGGTGTGGTAACGAGAAAGTTGGGAAGAAACCGGGTTTCTTAGGAATAGTGCATCCACGACTGAGGAATTAAAACCAATTGTAACTAAGTGTAACGAACTCTGTTCCAATCTCGGCGTTCCCAACTTCCTGCCCCGGAAGAACCGGGGAACGAGAAAAAGCCTTGATCTGGTGGGGCGGGTACTCAATACCCGCCCCACAAAGCCAACTTAAAGGTGGAACCGCTTACAAAACAGTCCCTATTTCCTTCAAATAAACCCGTGTAAACGGTTCATCATCCCCCAGAGTATACTGTTCGATCAACCCCTGGCGACGAATAGAAATACTACTTCCTTCCCTCACCACAACAGTATCGTCATCAGTGCTTTCTCTGACCAACATCATCTCAGTTTCTCCCGGATTGTCCAGCACCACCATATTGCTGCCCCGATAAAACATTCCCTCAGCTTCCAAAATATCTTCTGGATATTCAGCAATTAACAAATCGAGCTTGGGATTCCGCAGCAAACTTTGCAAGTTGAGATGGTAATTCTTATTCAAAACTTTTTCAGAACGGTTAACAAAAAGTCCACCGCGACAAACAGCACCGATTGTCCAATCGGGATGCTGCAACAGAATATGGTCGATGGTTTCTTGTAGGTCATGTACCGAAATTCTGTTGAAAGTAATAATCGGAATTCTGGCTGATTTTCCCGATTCAAAGAAAGTTTCGATAATATGCGAAGGTACATCAACCCCTTCGCCTACAGCGGGGTTGAGGTGCATAAAAATTCCCGGCGCGGCATTGATCTCGATAATCCCAAAATTGCCAGTTTTCCAAGATTTGGCGAGAGTTTCTGTTATGACATCAATCCCCAAACAAGTTAACCGAAAATGTAGGGCGATATCTTGAGCCAAAACAATGTTATCCGGGTGAATTGTGCGGGTAGCGTCGATGCTGATGCCACCTGCGGAAAGATTAGCGACTTTGCGTAGATACACAGTGCGATCGCGAGTTGGCACACTATCCAATGACAGCCCTTGTTCTTCCAGATACATTTCCATCGCTTCGTCGGACTGAATTTTGCTCATCGCCGAAGTTGGCGTATCCAAACGTTCTGGTTTGCGGTTTTCACGGCGGATCAATTCGCGAATTGTTGAGTCGCCATCACCTGTTACGGAAGCGGGCCGGCGTTCAGTTGCAGAAACAAATTTGCCGTCAACGCACAGCAGCCTAAAATCCGATCCTTTGATGCTGTTTTCCACAATTACTCGCACCGGATCTGTTTCGGGAATGGCCTTAACTGCTCTTTTAAAAGCCGCCTGCAATTCCTCGGCATCCTGGACATCTGCTGTTACGCCAATTCCTTTATGGCCGACTACTGGTTTGATAGCAACTGGGTAGCCAATTTCTCTAGCAACTGCCACAGCTCCGTTTTCTGTGGAGACGATATCGCCTTTGGGAACAGGAAATCCTAATGTAGCGAGAAAAGCTTTACAATCGTCTTTGCGCGTGGTAAAATCTGAGTCTAAGTGGCTGTCAGAATCAAAGGTAGTTGCAGAGCCGCGAACCAGTTTTTTGCCGTACCCATATTGCATGAGTCCTTCATCCCACAAATAAAATGCGGGAATGCCTTTTTGGGATGCCGATCGCATTAACGAATAAACTGTCGGGCCTCCGTAAACTGACTGCCGGAACATATTTTGCAGCGCGCCCATTTGTGATTCCAAGGGAAAGTCTTGATTTTGATTGATGGCTTCAAACCAATCCCAAACTGCGTACACTACGGCTCTGGCGGTGCGGGCGTGAAGTGCTTCTATGCTGATTCTGTAAAACTGAGAAAACGGCTTGATGTTCCAGTTTTGGAAGTGCAAACCCATGTCGAGTTTTGCTACTTCTGAGGCGGTACGGCCGAACAGTTGGGCATGGTTTGAGAAAGTTTCGTGCAGCAGTTGCGGGTAGCGATCGCCAATAATTTCCTGGTAATGTGCGATCGGCAAAGGTTCGCTCGCGCCCGTCACCGCGAAATCAAAAACTAAAGCCGCGGTGTCTAAATAAGGGTTGGGCCCGATATAGTGTTTGAAGTTGAAAACATCGAAAATATCGGTTTTTCGAGCATTAACGCGGGCTGTTTCGGTGCTTTTTTCTTGCAGCATTTTCTAACCTCCTTTGAGCTAATTTTTTACGGTAACTTTATAGTCGGTGCATGGGATACTACCTGCGGGCATAGATATTCCAGCAGTGAGACAAATACTCCGACCCATTCTGCCTTGAGTATTGCCCGAAAAGGAGTGGGAGAGTAGGGGAGAGGGGGAGAGGGGGAGAGGGTGAGAGTGGGAAAATATTCCTTCTTCCTTCAACATCTGACTAAGTATTGATGACTAAGCATAGATAACTAAGCATAGATAACTAAGCATAGATAACTAAGCACTTATGACTAATGACTACTTCTTTCCCCCTCCCGAAAAAAAGCTATAACTTTTGAGAGGTACACTCTGTACTTATAATTGTTTATGACAGTGAAAGAAAATTTAAGAGGCAGCAAATTATGAAGATCGCACAAACTGCTCTCAGGGACAAAGTTCACCACTTAGCTGAGGAAGCCTTTCACCGGAAGCTAATTTCTGGCTACGGTGATGGTCAAAACAGCAACGAATATCAGATTGTCTGGAACGGCAAACCCAGACACCTACCTTTAGAACGCGCGAGTACCATATTGAGCAATTTGATCGAGCGATCGCACTAACGGGCGATCGGACTAATTGAGGACTTACGCTCATCAACCGGATTTCTACGAGCAATCAGAGGAGGATTAGCGAAGAATCGGATCAGAAACCGGATTGATCACCGCGCGCGCGTGGGCCCTGTAATTTAAGCTCATTTGTTGACCCCCCCTATCTCCTGTTAGGGGGGGTAAGTTTTTTGTGTCTGTCGATCATCGAGGATGAGTAAACTCCCATATCACCCTTGCTGTGTGCGCCCTGGAGGGGTAGAAGTCTGAGAGGTTTTTGGTATCTAGATATACCTTTGGGCGGTTTTCGGAAAAAAGAAGTTTGTGTTTTAGTGAAATTATTAATAAATTAACAGTGGAGATAATATGGCGAGCAACGCAATTCAGGGGAAGTTGCTAATTATTGGTGGTGCGGAAGACAAAGAGGGGGACTGCAAAATTCTGCGGGAATTCTTGCGCTGCGCCGGAGGCACTAAAGCCCGCATTGTAGTGATGACGGCTGCGACAAGCCTGCCGGGAGAAGTAGGAGATAATTACATCCGAGTGTTTGAGCGACTTGGCGCTGAAGATGTGCGAGTTGTTGACACCCAGAAACCGGAAGATGCCAACAATCCAGATTATTTAGAAGCGATCGAACAAGCGACTGGCATATTCTTTACCGGCGGAGATCAAGCGCGGATTATTAGCTGCTTGAAAGACACCAAACTCGACGCAGCTATGCACAAACGCTTCTCTGAAGGGATTATCATTGGCGGCACCAGTGCCGGCGCGGCGATGATGCCAGACGTGATGATTATTGAAGGAGACTCGGAGACAAATCCCCGCGTTGATGTGGTAGCAATGGGGCCGGGGATGGGTTTCCTTCCAGGAGTTGTCATCGACCAGCATTTCGCCCAGCGAGGTCGTCTGGGACGCTTAGTTTCGGCACTCTTGCTGCAACCGGCCGTGTTGGGATTTGGTATTGACGAAAATACAGCTATTTTAGTCCACGGTGACGAGTTGGAAGTCATTGGCGAAAACGCTGTAACTGTCATCGACTCGTCGGAACAACTCCACGACAATCTGGAGGGACTGTTGAAGGATGAGGCTTTGGCGATTTGCGGGGCCAAGTTGCACATCCTCCCCCACGGATACCGGTTTAACTTGAAAACTCACCAGCCGGTGCTCCATAACCTAGCAACTACAGCAGAGACAGAAAGGGCGATCGCCTAATTTACTTGCAACTGGCAAACATCTCAAAATTATGTAATACCAATTTTTTATGAGGTTGCATAGAATCCGATCCCCCCCTAGCCAAGAGGGCGGGCACGGGGAGTAGGGGTCGCACCGCCCCTACAAAGGGGGGGACAAGATTCTTCTCAAAGTCAACCCCTACTCCCCTTGTTAAGGGGGATTTAGGGGGATCGAGATATGTACAACTTCACATTAAATTGGTATAAGGTCAGCACTGCACACCTTACCCATTCTACCAAGTAGGATGGTTAAAAACCCAGTTGCTCTCTCCAAAAGTAATAAAAAGAAGAGGATTTTACCTCTTCTTTTATTGCTGCGGTTTCGGGTTTTTTAAGCACTTTTCTGTTCGCCAAAAATCGACTGCTGCCCTTCTGCGGTCGATATTAAATTCCACCCTTGAGTTCTCAGCTTCTGATATGTTGCCCATCCCTTAGAACCGCCCGGTTCCCGGTAGTCGGATACAGCGAACTGCGGAAAAGCTGTATAAGGCCGCCACCCCTGACGGGCATCGGTGCGTAAGTGCAATATCTTTTCTCCATTGCGTCCCAATCTGGGCAACCAACACATTTGTTTTAGCATTTTTAACACTCCAGAGTTTTACAGTAACGGTAATTCGCCAACATCCCACATTAAACTTTTAGAGCCTTAGAGCCACTGCTCGGAATATCTAACGGGTAACAGGGACGAATGAGATTTTCACCAATTACCAATTACTGAGGTAGCAGCAGTCGTTAAAGCTGATGAAAGGTTCTACAAAGTTTACCAGTCAAAAACTATAAAACAAGTGATACCAAGACATAAGCAAAAATAATCATTGCTCTTCTCGGCTCAAACTTGGCTTAAAGTCGCAGGAAAACCCCGTTGAATAAAGGATTCATTTTTCGGGTTTCCCTTGCCTTACAATTACAAGCTCATCCTCGCTGTTTCCGCATAAAATGGCATCTTTCTACGGTATTATTCCTGTAGGCTAAAAAATGTTTCTTTAGTTACAAATGTTAAATGTTCACCACGATTTATCTAGTTATCAAAAGTTAAATTAATTTTCATACAATACTTCGGACAGTTTTTGATACCCACCGTATAATAAGGGTTTCAAGGCTCCACGGCAAGTTCGCTACCAACGGAAAATCTAGGGTTTCAGACTACTAACTAAAAACAGTCCCGACTATTTTTCATAAACAGCGCTTAATAATTTTTAGTTACTTTAACTACATTTTTGATTAAAATCAGGTTTCCGGGTGCCTAGGGGCGCACCTTACTCAATCGCTAGGGTTCGCACTACTAAATCCTCCGGGTGCGGTCCCAAGTACCTTACAACATAAGACTTACAGGTTTAACTCTTAAGAACGATGGCGACCGATTTGCAAAATGGTAAAAATCAATACTAATCACACTTATAAGTTCTGCAAACAAGCTATTCATGGCCGCTGCAATTGAATTCAAACTCTTCGCTTCCAACAACAAAGCAGCTACACTGCGAGGCTCCTTTTCCAACTGGGCAGAAATTTCCTTAGAAAAAGATGATAAAGGTTATTTCCGCACTAAAATTCAGGGCGTTGCTTAATCAAGGTATGAAAAAAAATAAGTTGAAAATCCCGAAGCTTTGTAGATACTGGTTTCTATGACTTGCATATTTAGCCTTTCATACCATAAATCAGCAACGCCCGGTTTTGTTAGTCACAGCAGTAGGAATACCGATGCTATGGATGGGCGAATAGTTTGGACAATCCACTCGGCAAACTCCCAACCAGCCGAATAAACTACAATGGTCTTTGTTGAAAGATCAGCCAAATCATGAGTTGTGGGAATACTACAAACACATGATTCGGCTGCGGCAACATTTGCCGGCACTTTATACCGAAAATATTGAATTTATCCACGAAAATCCCGAAGCCAAAGTGCTGGCTTATTACCGCTGGAGCGATGAGGGAACGCGAGCAGTAGTTGTCGCTAATTTTTCCGATACTTATCTATCTGGTAACAGCATTCCTAAGTTTCCGGCTGCGGGAACTTGGCACGAGTGGATGTACAACAAAATAGTAGAAGTTGGGGAAGAAGGGTTTAAGTTTGATTTGCCGGAATGGTCAGCCCAAGTATTTGTTTGAGAGCGGGAGAATTATGTCTCCAGGCAGATGATCGGGGAAGTTGTACAACAGTAAATTGTATTTAGGATGGGCGCACCCAACTCAACAAACCGGGTTTTTCTACCGGGTGGATGGCTGTAACGATACTTTTTTGTAAAAAAACTCGGTTTCTGCATCCAAGAGTGCGATCGTAATTCCTGGTATTGAGAATAACAATTGCAGGGCGACTTGCCAACCGTGAATTAACACGTCAATTAACACGTCAATTAACACAAACTTTGTCGGAGGACAAACTCTATGGGCTGGCTAAAAAGATTGTTTGGTTTAGAAAAAAAAGACAATCAAGAAACAGTTGACGCTCCTGCTTACCAAGCACCTGTAGCTCAATCTCAAGCTCAAGCTCAACCTGCTGCGAGCGCTCAGACAATCCCGCCGGAACGCATGGGCTTGAACGGAGAATACGATCAAAGCGGTTTAGCTAAACGGGTGGCTCAGGCTTTCGATGCAAATCCAGATGTTGCGGATATTGAGACTGTTTATGTGGCTCAACTTGGCACTACGGTAGTTCTCAAAGGTACAGTTCCCAGTCAGGAAATTGTCAACAAGTTGGTGACAATTGCTAAAGGTGTTAAGGGTGCAACTGGGGTGGAAACTAATGAAGTTACTGTCGGCTAACGCGACGGTTATTTCTAACAGTTAGCAGTTAGCAGTTAACAGCTAACAGTTAACTGTTAACTGCTAACAGTCTTTTTTATCTATTATGGTTTAAAGAAAAAATATGGCAGGGGAAACCTTAGAACCTACTCGGGGTAAATTAGAACGGACTCTTTCGCAGGGAATTCAAGCTTTGTACCGCTCTCAACTCGGACACCCAACGAGTCAGGCGCTCTGCAATCTTTTGGATAACAAATTGATAATTGTTGTCGAAAATGGGCTTACTCAACCCGAAAAACTGCTGGCTCAGAACGGTCAGGAAGATTTGGCTTTGCAGGTGCGAACACAATTAGAATCTGTTCTGGAATTGCCACTGAAAGAATTAATCCAAAAGGTTTTGGGCGTGGGAGTCACTGATTTGCTCCGCGATGCGACCTTGGAGACAGGCCGCACTGGGACGATCACAATTTTGGACTCTGCACCTCAAGTTCGTGATTCTAATTATAAATCTAAAACTCCACCAAAGCCAGTGGAGAGTTGATGTGCTGGCGGATAACTGTTTCTAAATCTTTGATGTTAAAAGGTTTGGAAAGGTATTCCACGCAGCCAGCTTGGAGAATTCGAGCGCGGTCTTCTGGTTTTGCTAGTGCTGTGACAGCAACAATCGGAATATGTCTGATCTCGGGGTTTTGTTGGGCGCGCTTTACTACTTCCATACCGTCTATATCCGGCAGGCAAATGTCGAGTACGATTAGATCGGGCTGTCTATCCACTGCTGCTGAAAGAGCTGCGTACCCGTCAACTGCTCCCACACACTCGCAGCCGAATAAATCGAGTATTTGTGTCAGCAGCTCTAAGTTGTCTGGATTGTCGTCTACAGCCAACACTAAAGGACGCTTATCAACCGGGGGTTGACCGCTAATAAAAGACGAGGATTCCAATTTATTGTCCCAATGAAGGTAGTTCATAAATGCCGATCGCAACCATCAAAAAATTTGTCTCCGAGGCATTCTTCAAGTGGCGCTGCGGCACTTGAAACAGATTGGCTCGTATTTGTAGCTCTCCCATGACCAGTTTTTGGTCTCACCCGATACAATATCCCTACAAGCTGCGTGCAAAACGACCGCAGTTGATTGATTCCATAGCATCTGCTTAATTCTACCTCTCCCAGCACCAATTACCAGGTGAGGCCCTCTTGGTGCGTCAGCCTTGGTAAAAATACGCAATAAATACGAAAACTCTTACCAAGAAAGCATCCTCGCTTAATAGCATTGAATAGTAGCGACAGCTTTTTAGGATATTAACCACATTAAACATGGGTTTCCATACAAGGATCTACCTAAAGGAAGATTCTAACCGATACTTAATTTTAATAACTTCCACCTGCTGAGAGATACTTGATTAGTCTAGTTTATACTTCAATGTTTTTAAGTAGTAATCATCACAATTTAAGCAAGTAAAAAGATTCTGTTTTTACTTAAGCTTTACCGGATATTAACCTAGGAGGTTTTAATGACAATTCCAATCAGAGACGACCTGACTTACATTTTGCTCAAAAAAATTGGTAGCGGAAACGGCAGGGGAGAGTCGGAAATTAGGAACGCAGCCGAAGAATATGTCGGTCACCCGGTGGCGGAAGCGGAATTGCTCGGTCATTTGGACTACCTCAACCAAAGGGAATTTATCAAAGCTCAGTTTAGTGGCGAGCCTTATGGAGGAGCTGAGTTAGTGCCGCCTTTAGTGGCATTTCAAGAAGCTGAGTTAACAGACAAAGGTCGCAAACTGTTACACAAAATGGAGACGAATCCTCCGACCTCGCTCCACCACGAAGGATCGGCAGTTCCTATCGCTTCAAAGGATATGCCGTTTTTGGAAAAAGTGATGGTAAACGGTCACTTGGAGGATATTTTTGATGCCCGCGACATTACCGAAGTAGTGTACCGGGTCATGCGCGATGTGATGACAAAAGACGCCATCGAGCACGTGGAATCTGAATTGCACAAAGAAGTTTTGCCTACGGATGACAAAACCCTGCAACAAGAAATAGCAGACCTCTGGAAAGATACCAATCCGCTGGTGGGATTGCTCAGCCGCATACGTCAACCTTTGACCGGCCCGCCTGCACCTGCGGGGATCGATGGCAATTTGTTTGCACGCAGGGTGGAACTAGAAGGCGCACTTCCTTCAGGAGTAAAACCGGAAACTGCGATCGCCGCTGTATTTTCGGCAACGAAGGATGAGCTGTCCGAGGAGCGAATTCAGGAAATAGCTGGCTTTTTGCCGGACAGAATTCGGGAAATTTGGGCGTCGGCTTAACGCCATTTTTCAGGTATAAATACTTACCAGCCGGGTTGACTAACCAGTATTCTCCCTCCAGAGGGCAGAAAACTGGTTGGTCAACCCGGTTTCTCTATAGCTTTTGTCTTGTAGCTGTGCAATTGCTTTGTAGTGAGGGCTTGAGTCCCGATCGAACTCGATCGAACTTGAGTCCTCACTAATTGTCACATCGCTCTTGCCTTGCCTTGTCATATCGTTTCCCGTTGCATCGGAATCATAAAATCGAGTCAACAGTCAACTGACAACAGTCAACAGTCAACAGTCAACAGTCAACAGTCAACAGTCAACCATCATTCCGGTATTACCGGAATTGATATAAGTGCTGTGAAAAACCCGGTTTATCACTGAAATTTGTCTAAAAAGTGGAAATATCCCCAGAAACAGAGTTTCGCGCTCTTGGGTTGGGTCAAGCCCCTAGACGGAACGAAAGTATTGTAATGTATAATACAGGGCAAGTTAAGACTGTGGCTCGCAAAAATGCTGTCAACAGCCCGGGAGCTCAAAAGCGATGACCCGCACCAAAGTTACACAAATGTCACGATCGACTTTAGAACAAGAGATTTTACTCAATCGAATTACCAATCGCATCCGTAACTCTTTAGAACTCCAAGAGATTTTGACCACCACTGCGCGAGAAATCCGCAGCTTTTTAGAAAGCGATCGAGTAAAAGTTTATCGCTTTGAGGCCGACGGTAGCGGGGAGGTCATTGCTGAGTCCATCAACGGCGACAAGTTGCCCTCGATGCTGGGTTTGCGCTTTCCACCAGGCGACATTCCCCAGAGTGCTCGGGAAATGTTTCTCAAAGCGCGGCAGCGAGTGATTGTAGATGTGGAATTGAAGCATCAAACAATTAATCGGTTAGATTGTCCCGAAAGCGGCAAAACTTTAGCAGTTGAAGATATTAGCTATCGTCCTGTAGACCCCTGTCACGCTGAATATCTGAAGGCTATGGGGGCACGTTCTTCTCTGACGGTGCCGATTTTGCATCAAAATCACCTTTGGGGACTGTTGGTGTCTCATCACAGCCAACCGAAACGGTTTAGCGATCGAGAATTGAAAATGGTGCAGTTGCTTGTGGATCAACTTTCAATTGCGATCGCCCAATCTTTTCTGCTGAGTCAAGCTAGACAGCAAGCGCGTGACGAAGCCGTTATCAACCAAATTACCAGTTTGCTGCATTCTCCTTTGGAACTAAACGAAATTCGGAAAGCAGTTCTCGAACAAACTGTCAAGCATTTGCGTGGTTCAGGAGGGCGACTCTACCTTGCAGCCGAGTTTGGCGATCGGCCCGCTTTGCTTTATACCTGTGGCCAGCAGCCCGCAGACATTGACCTTGAACTCAGCCCGTTTTGGCAGCAGATTATGTGGAGGGCAAACCAAGACGAGCCAGCACAAACTGCTAATCAGAAAAGCCAATTAGGTATTTTTGAAAATCTATATTCCCAGCATTACAGTTCAATTGACAGCAATATTTCCAGTTTTCTCGTACCGCACTTGTACGCAATTTCCGATATTTCTAAAGAACCTCAACTCAAATCTGTATCTGCCAATTTAGTCGCAGCTTCCATTCGATCATTTTTGGCAGTACCGCTGCAATACCGCCAACAGTGCATCGGCTGTCTCACCGTTTTTCGCAGCCCTATACAAACCGAAATTTTGTGGGCGGGCCGTTGCAGTTCGGACGCCCGGAGCGATCGTCCCCGACAGTCCTTTGCAGCTTGGAAAGAAATCAAAACAGGCGAAGCTCAAAAGTGGACTAGCGAGGAACAGAAGCTAGCACAATCTTTAGGAACTCACCTGTACATGGCTGTAATGCAGAGGCGCGTCGAGGCCATGATCCGACATCAAGCTTCTCACGACCCCTTAACTGGTTTACCTAATAGATTACTGTTTAATGAAAGGCTGTCTTTAGCTTTAGCTAGCGCTCACCAAAATGGAGAAATGCTGGCGGTAATCTTTCTAGATTTAGATAGATTTAAAAATGTTAACGATACTCTCGGTCACCCAGTGGGCGATTTGTTGCTGCAAAGTGTATCTCGGCGGTTGACTAACTGTTTGCGCGTCGGGGATTCGATGGCTCGTTGGGGCGGAGATGAATTTACTGTGCTGCTGTACAATATCAACACCCCAGAGGAAGCAACTAAGATTTGCCAGTTAATTATCCAGAGTTTAAGCAGTCCTTTTGATTTTGATGGTTTGGAACTTTATATTAAGGCGAGCTTGGGAATTGCTTTGGCTCCTTACGACGGAGAAGATGCAGAAACTTTGCTAAAAAATGCTGATGCTGCGATGTACAAAGCTAAACAGAAAGGTCGCAATAATTATCAGTTTTACACGCAGGCGATCGGCAGTAAAGTCTCCGAGGATCTTAACTTAGAAAATCATCTTTACAAAGCTCTAAACAAATCTGAGTTTGTCCTGTACTATCAACCGCAAATAAATTTAAATACTGGCAAAATAGTGGGCATGGAAGCTCTGATTCGCTGGGAGCATCCCGAACGCGGTTTGATTCCTCCCGATCGATTTATTCCCTTAGCTGAGGAAACAGGATTAATCTGCCAAATTGACGAATGGGTGATGCGGACTGCTTGCTTGCAAAATCGAGCGTGGCAGTTACTGGGATTGCCGCCGATGCGGATAGCGGTGAATTTATCAGCCCGCCAGTTTCTGCAACCTCACACGGTACAAATCATCGCTGAAATTTTATCAGAAACCCAGTTAAATCCCGAATATTTAGAAATAGAAATTACCGAGAGCATTGCCATGACAGATGTGAGCTTTACGGTGTCGGTATTGCAGCAGTTGCAGGACATGGGAATTCACATTTCTCTGGACGATTTTGGCACGGGTTATTCTTCGCTGTGGTCTCTGAAAAACTTTCCGCTCAATAATTTAAAAATAGACAAATCTTTCGTGGCAGATTTGGTGACGGGCAGCAGCGGTGCTACTATTGTGAAACTGGCGATCGCCTTGGGACAGGGCCTGAATTTACAGGTGATTGCTGAGGGAGTGGAAACAGCAGAACAGTTGGCGTTTTTGCGATCGCATAAGTGCGATATGGGTCAGGGTTACTTCTTTAGCAAACCAATACCGGCGGCGGCTATAACCCAATTGTGCCTAGAAAATCAATCGGGGAACAAACAAAAGCTTCTCTTTTGAGCGATATCTGTAGGGACAAAGGCTTTCGCCGTTTCCGGCGCGGAGCTAGTCCCTAGGTAGCGAATAAATAGACAAAATGATACACTTATAGACAAATATGCGGTGTACCATTTTGTTT
>NZ_JAUBOZ010000132.1:0-17296 GCF_036700475.1 Microcoleus sp. T2B6
TCTGGTGGCTGTGGGCTTTTTCATTCCTTTATTTTACCAGATGCCGCCACTTAAGTTTTTTTGACCTGAATCCTTACAGCCCAGCCTTCAAGTGCCTCGCGCCAGAGTGAACTTTTTTCATGTTCTGAAACAGTAATAGTTTTAACAACATTAGGAAAGCGAACGAGTAACAGAGTTGTTACAGCAAAAAGGAAGGTGGCAAAATCAATTAAAATAATTCCTTGAAGCTGTATGGTTGCTAGCAAAACTCCTGCCAACAGCGGTGAAATTAGCTGGGCGCACGCTTCTGCTGATTTCACCATACCACTAGCACGAGGGAGAAATTCTTTCGGCACTAATGAAGAAGTCGAAGCAGTGTAAGCGGGCAACTGAAACGCTTTGCAGACGGAACTGAGGCTGACGGCGAGGTAGATGTGCCAGATTTGAAGGCTTCCGGTAGCGAGTAATAGGGCGATCGCCACTGTAGTTATCCCCGAGCCGAAGTCAGATAGAATCATGCACCACCGTCTGTTCCATCGGTCAACTAAGGCACCTGCTACCGGGGAAATCAGGATACTGGGCAGCATAGCCGATAGCAAAATCAGAGAGAATTGGGTCACTGAACCTGTACGCTGATACACCCAGACTCCCAATGCAAAGCTCGTTAGACCCGATCCGATGAGGGATATCAGTTGTCCGAACCAGACGAGAAAAAAAACACCCATTCCACCTTTAAAGGGGCGGAGATTCTTAAAACTACGCATGATGGCTAATTTCTGCTATTTGGCGGTTATTTTGGCTCAACTTCCAACACATAGCCTTCACAATGCAAGTCGGCTGCCTGGAAACCCAATTGTTCTAAACCTTGATAGTGCTGCACGCAAGTTTCCAGATTTGGCAATCCTACAGTGGGCTGGATATTGTCAAAACGAGAAGAGAGGAGACTGGACATAACGCACCCCATAATGTTTAGGGGATTGGTAGGCTTAAACTCGTTTGACCATGAATCTTCATCCATGTTTTTCTTCATTAATTCTGGTAGGTAGATGACCGTTTCTATCGGGTCAGGTGCGTGAAGCGCTCCACCTTCGGTAAACAGAATATCTTTGTGTTTCTCAAAGCGCTCGATCGCCTGTTTTGGGGAAAAACAGTGTGGGCCAGAATCATCAACAATTAGAGTGCCTGGTTTCAGCCGATCAATGTCGAGAATATCCGGGACGTTGGTAGCGCCAATAATTAAGGTAGCATCGTAGATTTCCGGTGGGAGTTCCGATGAAGATGAAGAGGTAGCGATTTGAACAGAACCTTGAAATCCTAAATCACCGCTCAGTTCGCGTTGAAGGTTTTGAAGCGATTCCAGTTTACTGTAAATATCGCACACTATAATCGATTGAGGATGCGGCAAACATTTTAACATCAGGCGCAGGGTATTAATTCCAATTGACCCCAATCCGATGAAAGCGACTTTCTCTCGCTGTAAAGAACGATTACTAATCTGTAAAATTTTCTTAATAGTCAGAACAACAGAAGAGCAGGTAGTAGCGTGTCCCGTAGTGATTTTCGGTAAGTCGTTACGTCCCTCAATAGCTTTAGCAATCGCACAACCGTAATCCGTTGCGGAGGGAATTAAACCCGTTAAGGAAACTGTTTTTGCACCGATTCGCCCTGCCATTTCTAAAGCTTCAACAACCATTTGTACGAGTGTTTGCTGGTCGCTGTATAGTTCATCCTCGAATATAGGGAGGATTAGACCCGCTATTCGACCCCATTTAGTTTCCATAACAGCATCCCACATCGGAAGGTTTTCAAACCACTTTTGGAGGACTTCATCGCGAGTTAACTTGGTTTCTTTTAGTAGGGAAATAGGAAGATAACCCAGAGCTGCTGAATCAACTGGTGCTATTTTTCCTACAGCTAACAAGGATAGCAATGAGCGCTGTTCTAGTTTAAAAAATGGAGAGGGTTCTGTGATTTTGGGTAAAGAAGCAATCATCGGTTTTTCAACTTCGGTTTGAAGTTCTTTTAGGTTGACAGATGGCTCAGTGGTGAACAGCGGCTCGATGGCTTTGGCTAATTTAGCTATAGTGGGATGCTCAAATAGAAGCTTGACTGAAACTTTAAGGTTCATCTCTACTGAGAGCTTGGATACGAGTGAAACTGCTTGCAGTGAATGTCCTCCTAGTTCAAAGAAATTATCATTAATGCCGACCTTTTCTAATCCCAGAACTTGAACCCAGATAGCAGCCAGTTTTGCTTCAGTCGGGGTGTCAGGGGCGACAAATTTGTCTTCCTGTTCGTTGTGAAAGTTATCTGGTGCGGGTAAGGCGCGACGGTCTATTTTGCCGTTGGGTGTCAGCGGCAGCGCTTTCATCAGCACAAACGCGCTCGGTATCATGTAATCAGGTAGCTTTTGTTTCAGGTAGTCGCGCAGGTTGCGAGTCACTGTGCGCTGCAAAGTTTTCCACAAGTCTTGAGTGTCCAACTGATAATCTACGCTTTGCTCGATTTGAGCCTGTTCGCTGGGTGTAAGATGAAAGCGAATCCCAGCCTGTGGTGGACGTGACCAAACTACTGTCCCAGAAAGCCAGTGCGGTTCGCTCTCTCCAGGTAGTTGCATATGCACGCGGACGCTTTTACCTCGCTCGATAGCTGGCACCCCCACCAAACCAACGCCGCCAGTGGAGATATCCTGTGTGTGGATTGTGATGGCCTTACCGTCTAGTTCTAGTTGGCATTCACTGTGATAAGGGACACGTTCTGGAATAAGGTTAGAGACTAGATAAGCTACGAGGCGCTTGTTTCCAGGTGCATCTTCTCGGTCAATGACTGTCACTGAGCGCACGTTCGGATGTTTTGCCAGTACAGCCTCAATTTCTCCGAGTTCGATGCGGAATCCGCGAATCTTCACTTGGTCATCTATCCGACCTAAGTATTCGATATTGCCGTCGTTCAGGTAGCGAACCAAATCTCCAGTTTTGTACAGGCGAGAAGTGGGAAAGTCACTAAAGGGGTTGGGGATGAACCGCTGATCGGTCAAATCGGGACGGTTGAGGTATCCCCGTGCTAAACCAGCGCCGCCGATGTGCAACTCACCCGGAACGCCAATGGGTACAGGCTGTCCGTTCCCATCTAAGATGTAGGTCTGGACATTACCAAGCGGACGACCGATCGGCAACTCCTTCAATGTCGTGTCCGCTACCGATAAATCATATATCGTTGCTCCCACAGTGGTTTCTGTCGGACCGTAATTATTTACCAGACGAACTTGCTGTTCCAGACACTCAAGCCAAGTTTTCAGTCGTTCGGGCAGTGCTTTTTCTCCTCCAATGATTATTAAGCGCAATGATGGGGGTAATAGCACCGTTTTTTGAGTCAAGAAAGCAGTCAGTTCGTTCCAGTAGGCTGTCGGCAAAGCCATTACAGTGATTTCCCAATTCTTGCACTTTTGCAAAAATCCTTCAATTGAGTCCAGCATCGTATCGGTACGCAATACAAGTGTTGCACCAGAAGTTAGGCTGGTATAGATTTCTTCGGCACTGACATCAAAACTAATAGAGGAGAATTGTAAAATACGATCTGCGCTTCGCAGCAGCGCTTCGCTACCGCACTTTTGTATTCTATATTCAGCACTCGCAGCCGTTGTGTAATTGACTAGCGATTCATGTTGGATTAAAACGCCTTTGGGTTTTCCTGTAGACCCTGATGTGTAGATAACATAAGCCAAGTTTTCTGGCTTTACTCCGCTTGACAGGTTTTCTTCGCTGTGGGAAGCAATTTCTTTCCAGTCTGAGTCTAAGCAGATAACACGCGCTGAGTGTGCAGGAAGTTTCTCCAGTAGTTTCTCTTGGGTAAGCAGAACGGGTACTGACGAGTCTTCCACCATGAAAGCTAACCGCTCTTTCGGATATGCAGGGTCAAGCGGAACGTAAGCACCGCCAGCTTTGAGGATGCCCAACAAACCGATTATCATTTCCAGAGAACGCTCTACACAAATCCCTACCAGCACTTCTGGCCCCACGCCCAGCGATCGCAGATAATTTGCCAGTTGATTGGCTTTTACATTCAACTCTCGATAGGTGAGTTGTTTCTCTTCAAACACCACTGCTACGGCATCGGGTGTGCGTTCCACTTGTTCTTCAAACAACTGATGGATGCACTTCTCTTGGGGATAGTCTTTAGCGGTGCTGTTCCACTCTACTAATAGCTGCTGTCGCTCTGCTGGTGTCAGCAATGGCAAATCTGAAATCGCCTGTTTGGAATTGGCGACGATTCCTTCCAACAAGGTCTGGAAATGTTCCGCCATCCGGACGATGGTAGTCTCATCAAAAAGATCCGAGTTGTGTTCCCATTCTGCTACCAATCCATCAGCCGTATTCTCCATTGATAGGGTCAAATCAAACTTGGCTGTGACGCTTTCCACGGAATACGAGCTTACTGCTAAATCAAGCAGTTCCATAGAAGGTACTCCTCCGTCGTCAAGAGCAAACATCACCTGGAATAGAGGCGTGTAGCTTAAATTGCGTGTTGGTTGCAGTGCTTCTACTAACTGCTCGAATGGCAGGTCTTGATGCGTGTAACCTTGCAGTGCCACTTCCCGAACTCGATTGAGTAACTGCTCAAAACTGGGGTTGCCGCCGAGGTCGGTACGCAGCACTAAAGTATTGACAAAAAAGCCGATTAGCCTTTCAAGTTCCCGTCGGTTGCGGCCAGCTACAGGCGTCCCTACTACGATGTCATCTTGTCCTGAGTATCGGTATAGCAATGTCTGAAAAGCTGCCAAAAGCGTCATAAACAGAGTGACTCCTGCTCGCTTACTCAACGTGGCAAGTTCCACGCTCAATTCTTTGGAAAAGGCTGCATAGTAATATCCTCCCCGGAAGGTTTGAACAGCCGGTCGCGCTCGGTCTGTGGGCAATTCTAATAAATTCGGAGCGTTCTTGAGTTGTTCCTTCCAGTAGTGAAGTTGGGTTTCTAGTATTTCTCCAGTTAGCCACTGTCGCTGCCAAAGGGCGAAGTCGGCATATTGTACTGGTAACTCTGGTAAAACTGGATGCTTAAGAGTGCAAAAGCCTTTGTAAAGTTCTGTTAGTTCTTTGAGCAATACGCCCAATGACCACCCATCAGAAATAATGTGGTGGATGGTAAACAGCAAAACGTATTCTGTTTGGTCTAGCAGTAGCAACGTGACTCGGAATAAAGGTTCTCGCTCCAGGTTAAAAGGTCGATTCGCTTCAACCGTAACCAATCGTTGCGCTTCGGTTTTTCGCTCGGTTTCAGGCAGGTGCAACAGGTTTACCACTTGTACCTGACAATTGAAACTTGAGGCAATAACTTGAACGGGTTGACCTTCTACCGTCGCGAAGTTGGTGCGTAAGGCTTCATGTCGCTGGATAATTTCGTTGATGCTGCTTTCTAAAGCCGCGATATTAAGCTGACCGCTCAGACGAAACGCCAGGGGGATGTTGTAAAAGGAACTGTTGGGCTGTAACTGGTCGAGGAACCACAGTCCCCGTTGGGCAAAGGAAAGAGGAAAGCTGTTTTGTTCTGTTCTGGATATTGGAGCGATCGCTGTGGTAGTGGTTTGAATATTGGCTTGTTGTAAAAAGGAGATAATCTCCGCTTTCCTTTCGCTCATTTCTGACTTCAGTTCATCGGTGATAGCACCTTGAGGAGCATTGCACCGCAGGCGATCGCCTTCGAGAAACAGGTTAATATCCAGCTTGCGTAGATAATTTACGAACTCAACTATATCCATTACAGTTCAAATTCCTCTCTTTCGTCACTTGTATTAATATTTTCGATGTTTTTGCTTGTCCAAAGGGTGGCATCAATATAGCTAGAAAGGCTCGCTACCGTTGGCAACTCAAACAACTTAGACAGAGGGAGATGCAGTCCCAAACTAGAATTCAATTGGGAAACGACTTGAGTCGCCAGTAACGAATGCCCGCCCAATTCAAAAAAATTATCGTTGACGCTTGCTTGCTCTACTCCCAAAACCTTTTTCCAGATAGATGCTACTAATTCTTCTGTCGGAGTCTGAGGAGCGACAAACTCTAGTGTTGGAATCAAACTATTGAGATCTGGTGCTGGCAACAACCGACGATCTACTTTGCCATTGGGCGTTATCGGCAGTGCCGGTAGGGTGACGAAAGCGTTGGGAATCATGTAATCGGGCAACTGCTGTTTGAGAAAGTCGCGCAGTTCGCTAACAGTGGGTGCTGCTGACTCCTGAACGGGGACAATGTAGGCGACTAGGCTCTTTTGGCCGGGAATATCTTCTCGAAGCGCAACTGCGGCAGAGAGCAAGTTGGGATGCTGACTGAGTGCTGCCTCGATTTCTCCTATTTCGATGCGAAAACCGCGAACTTTCACTTGGTCATCTATCCGACCCACATATTCGATATTCCCGTCACTCAGGTAACGAACCAAATCGCCAGTTTTGTAAAGGTGATCGGTGGGAGAGTGACTAAAGGGGTTGCGTATGAACCGCTCAGTGGTCAACTCAGGACGGTTGAGGTATCCCCGTGCCAAACCAGCACCGCCGATGTACAACTCACCCGGAACGCCTATGGGTACGGGCTGCCAGTTCTCATCTAAGATGTAGGTCTGGACATTCCCGATGGGACGACCGATTGGCACATCCTTTAATGTGGTATTGGCTGTCGATAGCTCGCAGATTGTGGCTCCGACAGTGGTTTCGGTCGGGCCGTAATTATTCACTAGACGAACTTGCTGTCCCACACACTCAAGCCAAGTTTTCAGTCGTTCGGGCAATGCTTTTTCTCCACCAATGATGATTAAGCGCAATGATGGAGGAATGGCAACTTTTCCTTGACTCAAGAAGGTGGTAAGTTCGTGCCAGTAGGCTGTGGGAGTTGCCAGAACGGTGATTTCCCAATTGTTGCACTTCTGTAAAAATCCCTCAAGGGAGTCCAGCATCGTATCAGTACGCAAGACCAATATTGCACCAGAAATCAGGCTGGTATAGATTTCTTCGGCACTAACATCAAAACTAATTGAGGAAAATTGTAGAATGCGATCGCGTTCTTGGATGCCATATTCAGCACGGGCAACTGTTGTGTAGTTGACGAGTGATCTGTGTTCGATTAAAACGCCTTTGGGTTTGCCTGTAGAGCCAGATGTGTAGATAACGTAAGCCACATTATTTGACTTGACGCCACTACAAGGGTTTTCTTCGCTGTAAGCAGCAATTTCTTCCCAGTCAGAATCTAGGCTGATAACACGAGCCGAATGTGGAGGAAGTTTCTCCTCTAGCTTTTTTTGGATCAGTAGCACTGGGACTGACGAGTCTTCTAGCATAAAAGCCAAGCGCTCGGAGGGATAGTTTGGGTCTATGGGAACGTAAGCACCGCCAGCTTTGAGGATGCCCAAGATTCCGACAAGCATCTCAAAGGAACGTTCTACGCATATCCCCACCAACACTTCAGGCCCTACTCCTAGCGATCGCAAATAGTGTGCCAACTGATTCGCTTTTGCATTCAATTCGCGATAGGTGAGCTGTTCCTCTTCAAATACCACTGCTACAGCATCAGGGGATTGTTCCACTTGCGCTTCAAATAACTGATGGATACACTTATCCTGCGGATACTCAGCCCAAGAGTGGTTCCACTCCACTAATAGCTGCTGTCTTTCTGTGGGTGTCAGCAGGGGCAATTCTAAAATCTTCTGTTTGGGATTGGCGACAATTCCTTCCAGCAAAGTCTGGTAATGTCCCGCCATCCGAGCGATCGTATCCGCTTTAAACAAGTCAGTATTATATTCCCACGAGCCTAGCAAGCCCGTTTTTGTTTGCCAAAGTGACAAGCTTAGATCGCACTGAGCCGTTCCCCGTTCCACTAGCTCTGGAGTCAGTCTAATACCAGGTAACTCTAAAGTATCTAGTGCGAAATTTTCCAATACGAACATTACCTGATAAAAGGGATTGTAGCTGAGGGAACGCTCTGGTTGTAAAGCTTCTACTACTTGGTCAAATGGAACATCCTGGTGTGCGTAGGCATCTAAGACAACTTGCTGTACTTGAGTGACAAACTCTGAAAAGCTCGGGTTCTCTTTAATTTGAGTCCGCAACACCAAAGTATTGACAAAAAAGCCTATTAGTGATTCAATTTCCGTGCGATTCCGATTGGCAAAAGGCGAGCCAATACAAATATCATCCTGACCGCTATAGCGGTGTAGTAATACCGCTATAGCTGCCAGTAACGTGACAAAAAAAGTCGTTTTTGATTGCTGACTAATTTCTTGAAGTTTAGCAGTTAAATCAAAATTGATTTTAAAATGTTTAATAGCTCCAGAAAAAGTTTGAATCGAAGGACGGGGATAATCTGTTGGCAATTCTAATAATCGCGGTGCATTTGTTAACTGTTCCTTCCAATAGTCAATCTGCCGTTGTTGCAATTCCTCAGTTAACCATTGGCGCTGCCAGACAGTAAAATCGCCATACTGAATAGCCAACTCTGGTAATGGATTTGCAGAACCACTAGAAAAGGCTTGATACAGAGCAGATAACTCTTCAATCAATATTCCCATTGACCAGCCATCTATAATAATGTGGTGCAAGGTTAATATTAATAGATGATATTCTGATTCCAGACGCAGCAGACTGAATCGCAACAAAGGGGGCTTGCTTAAATCAAAAGGTTGGCGAACTTTTTGGGTAATTATCTGTTGAATTTCCGCTTCCTTTAAACCTTGTAAATCTCTAACTGGTAGGTTGATATTTAAAGAGAGAATGATTTGCTGTACGGGCAATTCATCAACCATAGTAAAGATAGTTCGTAAAGCTTCGTGGCGGCGAATAATTTCATTGATACTCTGCTCTAATGCAGCTACATTCAGCACTCCAACAATCCGAAATTGGCAGCTCTCGTTATAAAATGGGTTTCGATTATCTAACTGATAGAGAAACCAAAGTCTTTGCTGAGGGAAAGACAAAGGTAAATCGTTATTCCTATTAACAAGTTTTATTCTTTGAGGAGTTAAGATTACAGTATTTTGAGCCTCTTTTAGGAACTCAATGATTTTTGTTTTTCGCTCTAACAATTCCTCCTTGAGATTTGATGTCATTACTCCCTTGGGAGCGCGATAGCGAAGTTGATTGCCTTCTCGGCAAATTTTGATACCTAAATTTTTGAGTAATGCCAAAAAATCAACTGCCGTCATTTTACAAATATCCCTCTTCGTATTTTTCTTCTGTTTTATTAATAAAGGCGCTTTCAGATTCGGCTGCCCAACGCAGTAACTCAATATTAAAACTTAACTCAGCTACAGTAGGAGAAGCAAGTAAACGATGTAAAGACAATTCAATAAACAAAGCATCTCGCAATCTGGAAATAAGTTGGATAGCTAGAAGAGAATTTCCTCCTAATTCAAAAAAATTATCATTGATGCTAATAAGCGGTACGTTTAAAACTTTTTGCCAAATTTGAGCGATTTGTTGTTCTACCTCGTTACGAGGTGCTACCAGTTCGCCTTCTTTTTGACGGTTCAATTGCCGCCTTATATCCACTTGTTCGAGAATAGGTTCAAATTCACCTGCATGAAATCGCTGACTAAGTTGAGAACGCTGGATTTTACCAATGGCAGTTTTGGGGATAGTTTCTTTATCTACTGGAATCAAATAATCTGGATTGACTCCCACTTTGTTGACTACGGAAGTGCGAATCTCCTTAAGCAGATTCATCAAAGCATCGTCATCACAAAATTTTGGATTGAAAAAGATAGCTAATTTATCAGTATTGCTTCCAGCAAGTCTTACCGCACAAGCGGCTGTATAAGAAACTTCTGCTCCTTCAACTTCTTCGACAGCCGCTTCAATTTCGTGGCAGTAGTGGTTAAGTCCATTGATTATAATTACATCTTTCTGCCTTCCGGTAATTGTTAAACGCCCTGAGCGAAGAAATCCTAAATCTCCCGTGTTAAACCAGCCATCTTCAGTAAAAGCTTCTTGGTTGGCTAGGGTATTTTCATAATAACCACCAGTAACCGAGGCACCTTTTACCTGCACCCGCCCAATTATTTCTTCTTCAATTACCTGGTTGCTATCATCCACAATTCGTATAGCAAAACCGGGAATAGGCGCTCCCACTTCCACAAATTTTTGTTCGTCTGTGGTTAAATTTAACAAAAAGGTTTCCGAATAGGTAACTCCTGAAGATGTCTCAGACATTCCCCAGGCTGGGTGGATTGCTGTATCAGGTAGTTGATAGGATGTGAGCAACTGCAAAAATCTTCTAGCGGTTTTGGCAGTGATAGCTTCCCCTCCATTGAGAATAAACCGCATCGAAGATAAATCCCATTTGGGGGTTGCTTGGGTGGGGAGGTTTTCTAGTTTTTCATTAAGCAGCCCGTAGGCAAAATTAGGTGCCCAGGTAATCGTAGCTCGATAGCGAGAAATCCAATCTAACCATTTTGTAGGTTTTTGCAAAACTAATTCTGTGGGAGCATGAATTTGCTGACAGCCTAGATAAACATCCCGAAGGTGAAACATAATTATTCCCCCAACATGATCTAGGGGAAACCAATTTATTGAGGTATCCTCACTGGTAAAACTGTTCATAGCAGCAGTACCCATGCAACGTGCGATGAGACTTGTATGGCTCTGCATAACAGCTTTTGGCGTACCCGTACTTCCAGAAGTCAAAAGCAAAATCGCTAAATCTTCCGGCTGGCTGTTATACCAGTTCAAATCTGGTTCGCAGTCGCGCAACTCATCAATAGTTTCAACTTGAAATTTTTCTAAATTAAAAAATTTTGATAGTTCGCGAATTTTAGGAGCTAAAGAAGCACCTGTCAGCACGAGGGGTTTCCTCAACATCTGCCAAACATTCTGAAGTTTGCTTGTGGTACTATTAACTTCCTCATAGGATGGAGCAATGGATATCGGTACTGGTACAAAGCCCCCCAACACACAGCCCCAAAAAGCAGAAATGAAATCTAGATTGTCTTTTAGTTGAAAAATTACCTTATCTTGAGGTTTGAGTCCTAGCTTTTTCAATCCAGCCAAAATCCTTTGGGCATCCTGCCATAATTCTCGATAAGATTGAAATTTCTCAGTTCCATCAGGATGAATGTAGATAATACCTTTAGTTGAGTGTTGAGTGGCTCGTTGCAGTACCTCTGCTAAAGTTTTAGAAGCATCTTCCGGGTATTGCCACGGTTCCCCGTAACTGATGGCTAGTTTTTTTGCCTCTAAGGATGCTGGTGTCTCCGGTGTCTCTGGTGTCATAAGAGCGATGGTATCATTGAGGACTGGCATATTTTTTGACACTTTCAAAGTTGGGTTAAGTTCAAGAAAGATGGAGGGGTGGAGGAGCGATCGGACTCTCTATTTCTTCAAAGTTGTGTCAATTTCAAGAAAGATAAAGAGGAGATCGCTTCCTTGCTGCCGGGATTTTGATAGGTAACTAGGGGCGATCGCGCTACTTTTTCAAAGTTGTGTCAATTTCAAGAAAGATAGAGAGGTGATGGGCGATCGCTTTCTAACTGCCCGTATTTTGATATGTAACTAGGGGGTGATCGCGCTCTCTAATTCTTCAAAGTTGTGTCAATTTCAAGAAAGATAGAGGGGGTTCGACTTTTTGGGATATCGGTGAGCGCCGCAGGGGTTGGGGATGGCGTAATTGCCCTGGCGGGTTTTCCGGCTTGACTCGCAAGGTGCGACTCGCCGTCGCATTGGGGAATGCGCTTGTCGGTGGTTGAAATGTGTTAGGAGTGGGGTGTTGGTGTTGAGGGGTGAGTTTATTTATCTGAGAGACTTTGATAATTTTTGGAGATGTCTATTGGGGTCGTGCTTTCTCCTCGTCATGATTGGTGTTTCATTGTTTCATTTCATTGAAGGTAGAGGTGCCGCCAGGTTATGGTGAAGCAGCTACCAAAAAAAAACGCTGATCGCCGTTCTGTTGCACTTCCTTTAGGACTGTGACTTGGTTGTTTCCGGGGTCCCATACGTATGCGTTTCCTCCGTATGGGATGACCGGGAGGGGGGGAGAGAATGTGCCATAAGTGGCCAGGAGTGCTATGGCGTTTATCGTTTCGTTGATCCTTTTAATTTCGCGGATCTTCGTTATGTCAGCGTAAAATCGATTCCAGGCGTCTGTGAGCGCGTTTATGTTCGGGTTGGAGTTGTTTATGCATTTGAGTTCTATGTGTGTTTCGTCGGCCGCAGCCAGCATCCCTTGGCGATATAGGAAAAAATCGCTTCTGGCAGCTTGGTTTCGGTTTTGTACTGCGCTCGCTGTGCTCAGAGTCTTGTTGAATGCTATCCATTGGTTGGCTTGTAGGCCAGGGTATGGGGCTTCCCTTTCGCATGTCTGCCCCGGGTAATTTATGGCGTAGGCTTGGGCGATTTCCACCTGGAGCCATACCTCCCATCCGCCTCGGATGTATTGGTTGTTCTCCGCCAGTCTGGCCGCCCTCCCAGGGTTGTAAAACTTGTTTAGGTTTTCAAGGAATTGCTGCGCTCTCATGCTCCATCCTCTTTTATTTATTGCCGAACTAGATGCGATCGCTATTGTTTGCGGTCGTTGGGGTTATCGGGCCGTTATAACCCAAATTTTTTTTTGCCCACCAGCGTTGTGGTCGTATGTTAGTTTGGCTTCAACTGTTGTATATCCCATTAAATCGACTGATTGAACTTGATTGGTAATTTTTTCCTTGATTGTCGCTCCTTGCCCGATGTTACTGTCATATGTAAAGAAAAGTTTTCGCCTGAGTTTAAACTTTGCTTCGTCTCCATTGGCAACGGCTGGCCATGTAACAACTTTTGCTTCGTTTTTATAATAATCAATTGCTACTAAAGACTCCGTGTTATTTTGACAATAAATTATGCCGTCAGCCTTGGGCGAATCGAGTAGAGTTAGATGTTGCCCACCACTGTCATCCACTCTATAATCGATTCGATCTCCTTCCGTGGCCTCGATTCTTATATTTATGTTTCCTGAAGATGTATTAATATTATTCGTTCCCTGTTTTATTGCGTTCTCATCACGGTCTATGGTTGCTTGAACGTGGCTTAAAAACTCTTTTTTATCGACGATTTTTTGATTAATTGACGGGGCTATTTTTTTTATTTTATCATTAATTTTTTCTTGTAAATTTATATTGTCAAAATATGCTTTAGTGAGTTCAACAACTACTGCATTTATAAAAAAGATGGCATTACTTTCAAGGTTACGAGTAACTCCGATTTGCTGACGACCGGGATAAATGGTGTTTCCCCATCTCTCCACGCCTTCAGTCTTTCCTGGTAATGGAAATACCTGCCAAGCAACAGGAAAAATCTTTTTAAACATTAGATTGAGTTCGTCTTCTTGTACAAAAATTATTATGTTTTCCATTATATTTGTATCATTGTAAACTTTTATATTTACATCTGGAAAGACGTTTGATTGTGCTCCTGTGTTGAGCGTATACATAAGGCTAATTACCCAAAATACTGGGATAAAAAAAAACTTAACTCTTTTTTATTGATGCTTTTATTATACATTTTGTTTTATTGTCATTTCCGACACAGAATTTAGAGGATCTCAGTGAATAAAAGCTAAAAAAGCCGAAGATATGCACATGAGGAAGTTTCTAAAGAAATGTTAAACTGAGATGAGGGGAGAAGAAACAGGCTGAAATCTCCGTCAGAGTATTTATTACGATCTCAGCCTGTAAATTTACATTTTGTACTTCAATTCTTTCTTACTTTTTCGCTCCATTTCTACTTGATTGCGCGAATTGTTGCGCTCTTAACTCCTGCTTTTTGACACAGTGCGTTGGCCATAGACAAATAAATAAGGCATTATAAAAATCTATCGTGCCTCAATTTTCCAACCTTTTTGCTGGCCTGCTCCTCCTGTGTATTCGAGGGAAGCCGTAATACTGGTGTAACCAGTTAAGTCTACTTCTTTGACATTAGTACCAGTCTGCATTGATTTAAAGATATCGCCTTCCTTGATGTTGTTAAGGTACATAAAGTACAGTTTTGGAGTAAGTTGAAAAACTGCTTTATCACCATTTGCAACATTAATTTGAGCAACTAAAGTTGCATTATCTTTAGCGAAGGCAATCGTTACTAATTCAGGAGCTTCATTTAAACAACTGATGCTCGAATCGTCATTTTGACCAGACAGTAAGGTTATATTTTGGGCACTATTTTGATCCAGAAAGTATTTTAACTGTTCGCTGTTTTCCGCTTTTCGCGTTATTTCCAACGTTCCGTAAGGGAGCTTGTCTGTTTTGGCAGGCTGGCGAACAACCCCAATGGTTTGTTTCACAGGATAAACTGTCATACCTTTTTTTGCAACACCATCTTCTACGCCGTTCAACGGGAAGACTTTCCAGGCAATGGGAAAAAGGTTATTGAACATCTGATCGAGATCGTCTTTTTGCTGAAAGATAACAATGTTCTGAAAATCCCGAGTTTTGTTGTAGACTGTAACGTTGACATCTGAGGCCATGATATTTCTCCTTTGACAATTGTTCACAAAGGGCAAAGTTTAGTTATTTGCCTTTTACACTATTAAGACGATTGCAGAAAGTCATTTCTGAATTTTTTCGATAGAGAGGCTTTTTTAAACTCGATGCCCCCTAATAGATGAGTGCGATAAGCGGACAAGGGGGCGAACCCCTATCATGCCACAACTCCACTAATTACCCATCTGAGTTCATTCCATCATTCCATTAGCCTGATTTGAACTATGTATTGCCGTTTGTTCTTCACTTGAGTTATCGTCGCCTCTGCTATTGTGTTATCTTCATCATCCCAAAGCGAAACATCCTCATCTTGGGAAAAGTCTTTATTCGGGTCACTACTAAGATTAATCGTCCCCTTTTTGCCGACACCCATACCTGCTGGAAAACTATAAGTCGCAACATTCCCCACAGTATTCGTTCCTGGGTTCACCATCTTTGCTATTACAGCATCATCATTCGTATTCATTGCACTTAATTCTCCTTTGGCTTTCTACTAAATTATGGTTAGTTTTGGGATTATTCTACCGACTAGCTATGTAAAATCGTCACTAGCAAGAACGCCACGCTATTGCTATGACTGCCTGACGCCCAAATTATTTGTGCCCTGATAACAGGTAGAAGTGGCTGTAAGAGAGTTTACATACCTAAGACGATTATAGTAAGTAATTATTGAATTTTCCGATATAGGCTTTTTTTATAATTTGATTCGTCCTATGAAACAATTGAAACAGGATAAGCAAGCAGCAAAGAAGACGATTGTACCCAAAACTCTACTAAACGCGCTCATCCCCTCATCTTAAATTCCACCTGCCGCGATCGCCCTTCATCTCAAACTCAACCAAAAAGCGATCGCCTCCTACAAAAAAGAGAAGCGATTGCCCCCTCACACCCCAAACTCTACAAAGGGATGCGTTTGCCTTCCTTCTCTGAATAACGTGTATTCGAAGCCCGAATACGCCAATGTCTATTAAAATCCTATTTCTATTGCAAAATTACTGTGGTTTTGTATTATACCTACTGAATTTGGGTAGTTACCATTTTCGTTTGGGCATGGAATTACTTGCAATTAGTATTCAAAATTTAACGGCTGTTGAAACGTCTCTGTACTTACTAACAAAACAGTGAGATTTCCTTGTAAAGGAATATCACTAGCTTCTGCTAGACTCACTGTGAAGTTGAAGGTGTTTTGAGGGATGTTATTCAAATTCGAATGAGCATTTATTACTGGCATACTCTTTACTCCGGTTCTTTTACTGTTTTTATAACGATTTGATTGTTCTATTCCTGAATTTTTTGAATTAGAGGCAGTTTTTCCCTAACTCAATCCACCCAAACAAGCTACTTCAAGCGCTAGAACCCTTTGGTTCTCTCAACCTCTCCAGGCACCGGATAAAGCAACTGCCAAATTATAGCGGTTCTCGATTGAGTGGAGTACAGCTAACTTCTGCCCTCTACTTTAAAACAATCAGCCCTGTACCTTACGTAAATACAAACCGCTATAAAGCACTAGCTTTGTTAAGATGTACTAATAAAAAAGGTACATCTTCATCCCCGATCGCCTCTTAACAAACGATTGAAAATAGGGAAAACAATACCAAGGCGGAGATCGCGACGAGCGCACAAATTCTCCCGCAACTTTTCCCAACACCAATTTCCCCAGACCATAAAACAGTTGTGAACCTCTGAAACTGGACAGCCACCGGGGGACTGCCCCTACTATCTGTTTCCCGATCGCATTAAATTCCTCCAACCTCCCCTCAGAACTCCCCACAAAAGAATCCGAATCAGAATCCCCCACAGCAACCGCAACCACCGACAATTCCCCACCCCCAATACACTCTACTTCCGCGTTCGCAACAGATAATGTCACCGTCTCCCCTGCGATCGCTTCAACTTCCGCATTCCCCTGAGACATTTCCTCAATAGCCGACTCTGTTACCGCCGATGTCACAGCCAATTCCCTTTTTATCCCATCCTCCCCGATAAAATATCCCCGCAACTCAAGAGCCAAAATCGCCCGCGCCTGGGAGATGCGCTTGCAGACATTCTGGTAGGAAATATTTTGCTTTTCGCTGATCTCTTGATGAGACAATTCTTCATAAAAATGCAGGATAAACGTCTCGCGCATCTTGGTCGGTAACTCATCAATAGCGCCGCGAATGACCCGGTTTTTATCGTCACGCTCCAAGGCGCTTCCAGGCGTGTCGTCAACTGCAACCCATCCTAATTTCTCTCGCTCCGCATACACTTCTATATCCTCCACTTGGTTAGCACAAAGGCGACGTTTTAGATCTATCCAGAAATTCCGAGTCAGCGTCGTCACCCAAGATTTGAAGTTTTCGATTTTTCCCCCGTACTTTTGTGCTTTTTCCAACGCTTTGAGCATCGCCTGACTCAGCAAATCTTGCGCTTCGTTTGAGTTGCCGTTCGTCCACTTGAGGCAGCACCGAAACAGGTAGTCTCGGCACTGTTGGAAGAGTTGCCAGAAGGCACGAGTTTCGCCTGCAGCAAGACGGTGTAAAAGTTGTTGTTCTTCGGCTCTGTTGGCAATGGGGTTAGTAGTGGTTTGCACGATGATTTCACCTCGTCAATGGATTGAAAGCGAAGATGCACAGTTTATTGTTGTCGGGGCGCTTCGTAAATCACCCTGCTTCAGGCCAATTAAGCAAAAGGAACAGAGAAAAAGACACCACCTTCTGTATAAGGAAGTGCAGTAACTTCATCAAAAGGAATACCCGGGAAGTTGCGAGCGGTCATTTCGCTATAGAACCCATTTGACATCTTTTACGGTCTTGTGGTAGCGTGACCGTAAAAGCATTATCCAGTAGCAGCCATGCCT
>NZ_JAUBOZ010000133.1:0-17093 GCF_036700475.1 Microcoleus sp. T2B6
AGGCATGGCTGCTACTGGATAATGCTTTTACGGTCACGCTACCACAAGACCGTAAAAGATGTCAAATGGGTTCTATAACATTTCGATAATTATACCCGACATTTGACACCATTTTAATTTAAGCCTTTTAGGGACGGGCCTCTTGCCCGTCCCACAAGAAAACTCACTCTTTGTGGAACAGGCATCTTGCCTGTTCCTGACAAAAGGCCACACAAATTACGAATCTCGATCGAGCTTCAGCACAGCCATAAAAGCCTCCTGCGGCACATCCACAGTACCCACAGACTTCATCCGCTTCTTACCCTTCGCCTGCTTTTGCAGCAACTTCTTCTTCCGCGAAATATCACCGCCGTAACACTTCGCCAACACATCCTTCCGCAAAGCCGGAATGTGTTCCGAAGCAATCACCTTCGCGCCAATTGTCGCTTGAATCGGCACCTTAAATTGATGGCGAGGAATCAACTCCTTCAGTTTTTCCGTCAACCCGCGGCCCACATTATAAGCCTTATCCCGGTGTACGATCATCGCCAAAGCATCAACCGGATCGCCATTAATTAAAATGTCCATTTTCACTAACGGATTTTCGCGATAACCGATGAGGTGATACTCCATGCTCGCATAACCGCGCGATCGCGATTTCATCTGGTCAAAAAAGTCCGTCACCACCTCCGCCAAAGGCAACTCGTAAACCAGCGTAGTTCGGCCTTGACTCAGATACTTCATATCCACAAAAATGCCCCGCCGACTTTGAGACAGTTCCATCAGCGCGCCCACATAAGTTTCCGGCGACAGCATTTCTACCCGCACATAAGGTTCCTCAATTTTCTCGCGATACTGAGGATCGGGCAAGTGGCTGGGATTGTCAATTGTTAACACTTCTCCTTTAATTGTTGTGATTTGATAAACAACAGAAGGAGCCGTAACAATCAAATCCAAATTGTATTCTCTCTCCAGTCTTTCTTGCACAATTTCCATGTGCAGCAAACCCAAGAAACCGCAGCGGAAACCAAATCCCATCGCACTCGAAGTTTCCGGTTCGTAAGAAAGCGCCGCATCGTTGAGTTCGAGTTTTTCTAAAGCTTCCCGCAAATCTGGAAATTGGTCAGCATCGATCGGGAACAAGCCGCAAAAAACCATCGGTTTTGCTTCTGTATAACCCGGCCAAGGCTCCGGTGCAGGCTTTTTGACCAAAGTAATCGTATCGCCGACGCGAGCATCAGCTACGGCTTTAATTGCCGCGCCCAGATAACCCACTTCCCCCGCGTGCAGTTCGTCTACTTGAACTTGAGTCGGTGAAAGGATGCCCAATTCATCGATGACATATTCCTTACCCGAAACCATCAACAAAACTCGATCGCCCTTTTTGACACTTCCGTCCATCACCCGGAAATACACAATTACCCCGCGATAAGGGTCGTAATAACTGTCAAAAATTAGCGCCCGCAGCGGTTTGTCAACAGTATCCTGCGGCGGCGGCACCAATTCGACGATCGACTCCAAAATCTCATCTATACCAATTCCTTCCTTAGCCGAAGCCTCGATCGCCCCGCTACAGTCCAGACCGATAATTTCTTCAATTTCCCCTTTTACCCGTTCCGGTTCTGCCCCCGGCAGGTCAATTTTATTTAAAACTGGAATAATTTCCAGATTGTTTCCCAAGGCAAGGTAGACATTTGCGAGGGTTTGTGCTTCCACGCCTTGAGATGCGTCTACCACCAGCAGCGCCCCTTCGCAAGCAGCGAGCGATCGCGACACCTCGTAAGAAAAGTCCACGTGTCCCGGAGTGTCGATCAGATTGAGTACGTACTCCTGACCGTCCTTGGCAGTATAATTCATCCGAGCCGCTTGCAGCTTGATCGTAATGCCGCGTTCGCGTTCGAGATCCATATTGTCTAAAAACTGCTCCTTCATCTCCCGTGCCTGCACAGTCCCAGTCGCCTGCAACAGGCGATCGGCCAAGGTCGATTTTCCGTGGTCGATGTGAGCAATAATCGAAAAATTACGAATGCGAGATACAGGGACGTTAGTCATGTTTTTTATCGAAGAGCTAATCGGCAAAGGATACTTTTTGTTGTATGATTACACAAGCAAGAGTAGAGTGCTTACTTCAACCTCTTACTGGGGATTGAGATGAAACCACAACTGAGGCAAACCTCAAGAGTATCAGTTATTAGCCTTTCAAGTGTCCGATCGAGCCCGGACACCCAAAAGGAAAAAACTTTTCTCTCTCTCATTGTACAGAAAGCGGTTAAGCGGTTGAGGAAAGGTTGGGTGCAAATCAGGGACTGCCAATATCTAGTCCAGTCGGTTGTCATCAAAAGAATTGAAACTTAAGAATTAAAACTAGGATTTTTAAACTATGAGCGAATCAAGAATACCTTCCCACAGTTCGTCAGAAAAAGTCGAACTGTCCATCCATATCGATCCTGAACTGCTAGACCAAATTAAGCACTTGACGAATGACCCCAGCAAAGTCATTGAAACAGCAATCAAGCAGTGGCTCCGAGGCGAGCGCCGGGAAGACGAGCTGGCTCTGAGTTTACGCCGCAACCCCCCAGTCCCGCCGCGTGGTGAATGGAACGACTGAGGTGCTCTCGCCCCAGACGGCGCGCGCAAATCTGCGGGGTGTGAAATTTAGATCGCACGGGCGATCTCCTGCAGATTTCGTGGCTAAAGCTACAGGTGGTGGGCGAGTGAACTCGGCTCAATCACAACCTCGGAACTATTCTAGGTGAGGGAAAAAATGCGTGAGCCATTTCCCGACTTGAGTTGTTCGCAGCCTCATATTTTGGCGTAATTTTCACACTTGATAGTTAATCGGTGCAGATTCCTAATTTCTCAATCTTAATTTTTATCTTTAAATTACCCAAAACGGCTGAGAACGAAGAGTTTTGAGTTTAGAGTTGAGCTCAGAATTAAATAATTAATATTTTATGAGTTCATTAATCACTCAAAAGTCAATAGTAGAAGCCTAAAAATATTGCGAATTGTTAGTTTTGAGCGATTAATGTTTTAATGAAAAAGCCAAAAACTTTTTAATTGATTAATAACTCACAAATTAACAGTAGAAGCCCCAAACAATGGGGAGAATTGAGTCCTTTATTAAAAACTCAATTCTCCCAAATCCGAACTACTTTCATCCCCTACTCTGATGGACTCTAACACAGATTTCCGGCGATCGAGCCTCGCCTCTACAGTTTTTTTTCAAGAGTTAGGGGCAGAATTAGTATTTACCCAAGACGCCTCTGGTCGATATCTATCTTTTTACTGGCAAAAAGCCGAGCAGTACAACCTTACAGCAGAACAAATTGTCGATCGCCCCCTCAGCGAAACCCTGCAACCCATCGCCCCTGCGCCTTATCTCGATATCCTGCGGCGGGCGCTCGAAACCCTCGTACCGCAACGCTTCAGCTATCCATTTTGCCACGCCGGACAATATTTTCTCTTCGATTTGACACTCACTCCGGCGATCGACTCAAACGGCAAAGCTACAAAAGTCTTAGTTATGGGAAGGCTGCTGTCTGACAAACCCACAGACAGACGGCCAGACTCCCCAGAATTCATGCTCTATCGAGCTTTGCCATCCCCCTTGGACGGCCGTCAACAAATGTCGCTTCCAGCGAGCCGCATCCCCGCTCGATCGCTCCCTCCCTACTCGGAAATCGACCGTAAAATCATCTCCCAAATCGCTCAAAACCTGCATAAAACCCTCGATTTAGACACAATTTGGCAACAAACTGTTAACAGCTTGGGTCAAGTTTTGAACGCGAGTCGCTGCATCATCTGTTCCTACAAAAAAGACAGCGAAAATCTCGAAACCTCCCCCTTCCTTGCCTCTGAAAATCAGCAAAATTCGACGGCAGCCGCCGAATTACACCAGTCAATAGCTAGCGACCCCTCGCTCCCGCTTTCCCCTGCTCAAATCGAAAATCTCCAATCGAAAACTTTTAAAGTAGTAGCTGAGTACCGCCAAGAAGCTTACTCTTCTATGCTGGGATTAGAACTGCGCGCAGCCGAACAGCCAGGGTGGATTCAAACTTTAGCCACCTTAAAACCAGTAGCAGTCGATTACGCCTCCCCCGCCGCCGATCCCTTCCACCGCCATTCCGTGCTCGTAGCAGCTACCTCCTATGAAGACCAACCCAATGCACTGATATGTTTGCACCGCTGCGGCAACTCTCCGAAATGGAGTCCTGTCGAACTCGAATTCGCCCGCGAGTTAGTCGCTCAAGTCGGCAGTGCGATCGCCCACGCTACACTTTACCAAGAATTAGAACAGGCTCGCGCCGAAGCCGTGGCTCTTTCCCAACTTAAAAGTCAATTTCTTGCTAATACTTCTCATGAACTCCGCACCCCCCTCAACGGCATCCTCGGCTTCCTAAAACTGCTTATGGACGGCATGGCAGATGACCCCGAAGAAGCGCACCAATTTATCGAAGAAGCTTACCGCTCAGCAGTACATTTGTTCAATGTGATTAACGATATTTTGGATGTCGCTAAAATCGAAGCTGGCAAAATGGAGTTAGACCTCGCTCCCGTCAAACTCGGTGAACTTTTGCAACAAGTTGAGGATTTTACACGGGTTCAAGTCGAGCAAAAGCGATTGCAATTTCAAATCCAAAAACCCCCTGTGGAGGACGAGATTATTGTGTATGGCAACTACCAACGCCTGCTTCAAGTAATCTTGAACCTCACGGGCAATGCCATTAAATTTACCGGGGAAGGGGGAATTCGCATCAGTGCCGAGGTTATTAAGAAAAAGGTGACTGTGCACAACCAGCAGTTCCCCGGAATGGTAAAAATCCGAGTCGCTGATACTGGCATTGGCGTTTCTCTCGACAAGCAAGATAAATTATTTGAGTCGTTTTTTCAGGTGGACGGCGATCGTACCAGGCAATACGGCGGCACCGGTTTGGGATTGGCTATTTCTCAAAAACTGGTAGAAGCAATGGGGGGTACAGTAAATTTTTACAGTATGGGGGAAGGACTCGGCTCGACGGTTACTTTTACTGTGCCGCTTTATCAAGAACCACTATTTAAAAATTAATCATATCGATTCCGGTGCAACCGTAATCATTGTTGACTGTTGACTGTTGACTGTTGACTGTTGACTGTTGACTGTTGACTGTTGACTGTTGACTGTGAGTAAAAAAATGAAAATTGCGCGAATTATTTCTTGGCAGCTTAATTCCACTTTACGCCCGACTTCGGAGCGCGGATTTGATATCATTCCGGCGCAGCCGGAATTGATATTACCAATTACCAATTACCCAACTGTACCTTACTCACTTAAAAATTACTATATTCCTGTATCCGTGAGTTCCGTTGCGTGAATAAAAGTCATCGATAATTGGTAATTATCCTACAAACACAGTTCGATCGCCCCTGTATCAATTTTAACTTTTATCCATCGCCAATCTCCCTCCTTGGGAGCTTGCAACTGAGATCGATCGTCCCCGCCACTTCCAATCCCCACCCAGAATTCGCATAAATCAAATCCGGGGTACGGATAACAAAGCTCATCTTTATTTGTCCGCTGGGCTCTCACACCTCCGAGTAAACCCGCGCACACCGCCAGCTTTACAAAAACTTAATGCCAGCTTATACGACTGATTAAGCTTCCCAACCCCCTACTGTAAAGGATTATTAAGCATACTGGACGCTCTCAGTTCTCTGTGAAAATCATAAAGATCTTGTAAAGACACCGAAACTACTTAGTAATGTTTGACGGGGTGTGGGAAGATTTAAGTAGAATTACGTAATCCCTAAGTCGGGCAGCGGCAGGCTGGCAAATTCAGTAAATTCCTGCTCAGTTGGCAGAATGGTAAACTTTTGCCAGTCTATTAGAAAAAGGGTTGCTATGAATCAGCAAATATCAGCTCAATCGCAAAAACTTTTACTCCAAATTGGCAGAAAGATTCGTCGAACCTTGGATCTCCATACCATCTGGCAGCAAACAGTTAACAGTCTGGGAGAAACACTAGGCGTCAGCCGCTGCATCCTTTGTCCCTATGAAAGTTCTAGTCTGCAAGTCAAAGTAGCTGCTGAATACTGCCAAGAACCATTTTTACCGATGCTGGGAATGGAAATCTCGCTCACAGCAGCACCTCATTTCCTTCAAGCTCTAGCCACCCTCGAACCGGTGGTAGTAGAGTCCTTTGCAGCCAATGACTCTTTTGGGCCGCAGTCGCTGCTAGTGGTGGCTACCGCTTACCAAGAGCAACCTAACGGCATAATTAGCTTGCATCAGTGCAAAGGTCGATCGTCGGGGAAGGGTAAGACCGATCGACCTTGGACTCAATGCCAGATCGAATTCGCACAAGAACTTGCCGAGCAAGTAGGAAGTGCGATCGCCCTCGCCACCCTCTACCAAGAGCGCAGCAAGCGAGTACAAGGACTATCCCAGCTCAAAAAGCAATTTTTGTTGAAAGCGTCCCACGAGCTCCGCACTCCCCTAAATCACATCATCGGCTATCTACAACTAACCATAGACGACCAAGCTGACGATCCCATAGAGGAGAGAGATTTTATCGAAGAAGCTCACCGTTCGGCTATCCACCTTTCTCAGGTAATTTCCAATATCTTAGATTACATTGAGTTAAGTGAAGCTTGCCAAACTCACGCAGAGTTAGCCACTTTCAGGAACCAGGAAAAATCTGGGCATCAGTAAACCTTCGAGTGGCGTCTTTGACAAGTCTAATATTTACCGTGCCCACAAGTTTTACCCAGAAAAAAGCTGACACTTTATCGATAGATTCCCTCAATAAATTCGATAGCTGGTTCATCAATTATTTTTAGGGAAAAATAGTTTTACACAGTACAGCAGAGCAACTACTACAGGTGGTAGCCCGGTGTATTTATCATATTATGTCCGCTCGAACGACTCCCATCAAATAGGTTATTTGACCGGAAAGGATAAGCTGTTGTGCATCTAATTTGACAGTCAATTTTTCTACAATTCTTGTGGGACGGGCAGGAGAGCCCGTCTCTGTATTCAATTTAGATGCGTAGCAGCTTATTGCAAGCATAAGATTGCACTTTTGCACTTTTAATGCTTTTAAATTGTGCTTGAGAGAATTACCCACCGCCCTTTTTTTTCGTAGTTTTCGGAGGGCTGACATAGCGCGCCCAAAAAGGTTCCTCCATATCTTTCATCGCTGCTAGTTTTTGGCGCTCTTCCTCTATGCGCTTGCGTTCTGAAAGATCAGAAAATATGTTGATACTGCCGACAGTCTGGCCGCCCGCATCTCGCACGCGTGCGGCCCAAAGCCAAACATCGATCGAACTACCGTCTTTTTTCAACAAAGATATTTCCAAACCGTTGTGCGGGTTGCCATTAGACGCAGACTTTAGCAGGGCGTAAAAATCTTGCTTTTGGCCTTGAGGAATATTCGGTAAAGGTTTCCCTAAAACCTCAGCCGCAGTCCAGCCAAAAAGTTGTTCGGCGGCGCGGTTCCAAACAACGGTATTGCCGTCATTGCTGGTACAGTTAATCGCCAGCGGCGCCGATGCTATCTGGGCTTGCAAAACTTGGTTAACGAGTTGCAGTTTCAATTCTACTTGCTTGCGATCGGTAATTTCCTGACAAGCGCCCCACAAACGGACAACCCGTTCAGCAGTTTTGTCCCACACCACTTGCCAGTAGTCCCGCACCCAGCGCACCTCGCCTTTTTGATTAATAATGCGATACTCATTAGCTCCAGTGCGGCTGAAAGTACAGCCTTCTAACTGTTTAATTAACATTTCCCTGTCGTCGGGATGAACGAGTTCGGAGTTCCACCAACCAAACGATTCTAATTCTTCAGGAACGATCCCAGTGCAGCGCTCAAAAGCTTCTGTCGCCCACTCGCAGGCGAACTTGCCGTCGGGCAGTCCCTTAAAAGAATAGGCAAAATCCGAAGTAATTTGCGACATAACTCTGTAGTGGAGTTCCGACTCTCGGACTGCGATTTCGGCTTGCTTTCGTTCCCCTATTTCCCGCGAATTAATTATAATTCCCTGCACGCTCGAATCGCAAAGCAAACTGTTACCTACCGACTCCATGTAGATCCAAGAACCGTCAGCATGGCGTTTCCGATATTCGATTGCCCCCCCAATGCCGGGAGATTCTAACAACTTACCAAAATACGTCTGCCAAGCTAGCAAATCGTCTGGATGGATTAACTCGCCGTGAAATTTGCCAATTCTTTCTTCTGGGTTGTAACCCAAAAGCCGCTGTAGGGCTCCGCTGTGATATCGAACTCGCCCGTCGGAGCCGACAATGCTAATTAGATCGGGAGAATTACGCAGCATAGCTTGCAGTTTGGCTTCACTTTTAATTAATCCTTGATTGTCCCTGCGGTGCTGGCTAATTTGTTTTTCTAACTGCTCCTGTAGCTGTCTGATTTGCGATGCTTGCTGGGCAACCGTGCGTTCCAATAGGCGATTTTTTTTTTCGATTTCAACCAGCTTTAATTCGTTATATCTCGCGCTTTCAAACAGGCGATCTGCTGCAATTTCCTGCAAAGAATTAGATAAAACTTCCAGAGTTGTGGTGAGAATTGCCTGTTGCGGTGGTGGCAATTGTCTAGCTTGTTCCTGCAATGTTTCTAAGTGTTTGTAGACAGTTTCTAGCATTTTATTAAGGGGGGAATCTAATAGTTGCCTGCGGGTGCAACCCCTAAAAAGCGGACACAAGTTTTTTCAACATAACCCATAACTAAGACTGGTGTGTGGCTTGCGACCCATCGCGCTCTCAATAACCAGGCATTTTGGGACTTTCTCTTCAAATCATAGCAACCGATAGAGAAATTGACACTCCCTTGCCTAAAGGCGCAGGGATTCTTGGATCATCCAGTCGAACTTATCTCTGTTTGGCTACCATCAGCGAGTAGAGATCGGTCTGTCCCCCAGCGTAAATTTCGGTGTGCCCCACCGTATTTAAATTGATTCCTGCCTGCTTCAATCCCTTTGCCAAAATGTTTTTTCCGGCATTATGGTCGCGATCTAACACCACACCACAACCACAAATATGGGTTCGAGTTGACAGAGTTTTTTTAACCAGGTTGCCACAGTGTGAACATTCCTGAGATGTGTACTGAGGAGCAACAGCAATAACTGTTTTGCCGTACACTTTTCCAAAGTATTCCAACCATTGAGCAAACTGTGACCACGCAGCATCGCTAATTGATTTAGCGAGTTTATGGTTCTTAACCATGTTCCGCACCTGAAGGTCTTCGTAGGCTACAAAATCGTTAGATTTCACCGCGCCGGGCGTCGTCTTAATGGCGAAGTCTTTACGCTGTCTACTGACCTTCAGGTGTTTTCTTCCTAACTTGTTGATCGCTTTTTTTCGATTTTTAGAACCTTTCTTTTTCCGAGAAACTCGCTTCTGCGATCTCTTCAGAGCTTTTTCGCTTTTGCGGAGATACCGAGGATTAGGAACTGTTTCGCCATCGCTATCAGTATAAAAATGGTTTAATCCGACATCTATTCCAATGGCTTTACCAGTGGAAATAGCTTCCTCTTTCCGTTCCACATTGATACAAAATTGAGCGTAGTATCCGTCGGCACGACGCACGACTCTGATTCGTTTAATCTCGTTTGGCGCGTAGAAATACAAATCCCGACTACCAACCAACTTGAACTTCCCAGCAGCGAAGCCGTCTTTAAATGTTAAACATCTTTTGTCGGCAGAAAGTGACCAACCCGATTGTTTGTACTCAACGGAACGAGTGTGCTTTTTGAACTGCGGGAATCCCTTTTTCCCTGGTTTCTTTGCTTTGCAATTAGCAAAAAAACGCCCTATAGCAAAAATGGCACGCTCCGCCGAAGCTTGACGTGCCGTCGAGTTAAGCTTGCCTGCCCATTCAAACTCTTTCGCCATAATGGCACACTGTTTGTATAGGTCTACCAGCTTAATTCCTTGATTGTCTATCCAATGTCTAAGAGTTTTGTTTCGGACAAATTGAGCCGTCCGAATCATTTCGTCCATGATCCGATATTGCTCCGCTTTGCCTTTCAACTTAAACTCTAATACTATCATGGGAATAGTTTATCATTATTTTTACTGCAACTTTTACCCACAAAATCTACCTATTTAACAATTATTTACAAATTGTAGAAATTAAAGCCGTCTTAGAAGGACGGGGCTTTATACCCACTTTTGCGGTAAATTCTTGTTGCGCCCTAATTGCCAGCCCAGCCGCACCCCCAAGAAGTGCTCGCTAGGAGTGCGGGTAACTCCCCTACCCAGTGAATGTGGGGCTTCTCGCGGTTAAGCTAAACTAGATGGGTGTCAAGAGAAAGAGGGATTTATGACAGAGCAAGCCAACGCTCGCGATTTGTTTCGCGCTGCTTACGAACACCGCTATACCTGGGATGCCAATTTTCCCGGTTACAGTGCCGATATTGAACTCAAACAGGGCGACGAAGTATATACGGGTCATGTTTGGATCAAACCCGACATGAGCGTGGAAGTCACGGGCATTGAAGACGAGGAAGTGCAGCAAAGCGTCTACACCCAAATGCGCGATATTGTCACCCACCGCAAACGCTCGACATTTGAAAAATCTCACGGCAAAAATAGCTTCACCCTCGGCGAGAAGGACAGCACAGACGCTGTGGACATCTTGGTGCAAGGCGACTCAATGGGGTCTAACTATAAAGTCCGAGGTCTCTCAATTTGTCAAGTCAGCCGGGTGATGGGCCGCATGGCTTTCGTAATTGACACGCATAAAAGCTTAGAGACACCCGAAGGTTCTTTGGCAACCCACTACGATGCCGTTTTCCGCAACCCCCAAACAGACGAAATCATCAAAGAACTCGAATTTGAAGATACCTTTGACAAGATAGGCGACTATTATGTCATGACAAAGCAAGTAGTTCGATCGAAAGAAAAAGGTCAACTGACAACAACCGAGTTCAACTACTCCAACGTCAAACTGCTAGAACCAGCAGTAGTGTAGCGGCCTCAAAAACCCGATTTCTTAAATAAAACGGGTTTTTTTGCTTAACGTATCAGAATCAACTTGATTTGGCGGCAAGTAACGCTACGATCGAACCAGAGAGCGAATTGAAATCGAGCATCAGCGTGACAGAAACCGGGTTTACTGCAGCAAGCTCATCTGAGTACGCAAGTCTTTTTTCAAGAAACCCGGTTTCTTAAATCTCGCGCGGTTGAGAATGCTGCCCTTGGCTCAAATCGAACACAATCAACTGCAAGAAATCATCACAGAGGCGAAATATGACACTAGCACTAACCAGAGATAACGTCGAAACAGTTCTCGATGAAATGCGTCCCTACCTGATATCCGACGGTGGCAACGTCGAACTCGTAGAAATTGACGGCCCAGTGGTACACCTGAGACTGCAAGGAGCTTGTGGCTCTTGCCCGAGTTCCACAATGACTCTGAGAATGGGCATTGAACGTCGCCTGCGCGAGGCTATCCCAGAAATTGCTGAAGTCGAACAGGTAATGTAGCTGGGTAACGAGTAATTCACCAAAAAACGAGACGGAATCCCCGGGCTACAGACACGGGGATGGACTTTTCTGCTGTTTCAACCGCCGAAGGACAGCAAAACCAGATAAAAGTAAGCGTAATTGCAATACCTCTTGTACTGGTAGTTGTTTTTGAGCGTGTAGAAGCGAATTGTCCACAGCTTTAAGACTACGATTATGGTCTTACTAATCCCCTTGCCTTTTCAGGCGAGGGAGATGTCAAAGCACTCTATGCTGGTATAGCCTTTCTCAGAAAGATGAGGTACGTTGTGGGGATGAGATCCCTCTTATGGTCGTTATATAGTAAGCGAGATACAGACAAAAAACTCCGCTCCGAGTCATACCTCACCTATCTGAGAAAGGCTATAGTAGTTGTGTAGAATTAATTGCACAAAATCTGTCTCCGCTCAATAAATCGGGGTAGACTACCCTGTCGGGAAGGATTTTGCTCCCGGAAAGAGGCTCGTCACTGAGCGATTTACCCCGATTTATTGAGTGGATACCCAAATCTGGCCTGCAAGCCTTGCTTAGTCAAGAGTCTTTATGTAATTAATGTTGCCAGGTTACCTAGGAGGAAGCCGAAAAATTGCTAATTTTTTGCTAAACTTTTAAATCATTTCTGCTTTTTATATTATGAAGTGTGAGGCATTTGCTTATGATTCCACAACTGAACACCCTCGACCAAATTTCAATGGTGACATCCAACTTTGGGGATGCTTTAGTATTTGCTGACATTCTCCAAGATTGGTTTCAGTTTTTAGGGGGTAAACCTGGTGAAGTTGTCGTTGTAGATTGTGGCAGCGATCTCAAAACTCAAAGGGTATACTGGCAATTGTTTGAAGAAGGTTTGATTGACAAATTGCAGGTAATCCAGTCTAATCACGAAGATAATCATGGGGGGATGGAGTCTGGTTATATAAAAGAATATACATCGGGGGCGATCGCGAGTAAACCTTACTTGCTATTTTTCCACGTTGACACCTTGCCCTACCGAAAGGGCCACGATGGTTGGTTAGAGGAAGCGATTGGTTATCTCGAACGCGATGATGTTTTCTCGGTTAGCGGTTCATTCAATCTGCCATCGCAGCACCACGACGCCTGGCCGGGGTGGTACTTTAGCGACAAGTGTAGTCTGAATTTTGCTCTGATGAAGCGGAGTAAATTTATGGCGGCAACCCATGAATTTGCTGGGGATTTTATTATGTCTGGCTTCAAAGGTGAGAATCCAGCTAAGGCGACTAATCAGGACAGATATTTATGGGAACTCGCTTTCGAGCAGTACGTAGAACGCCACAAGGAATACAGCTTATGTAAGGCAGAAGATCCGAACTGGACGGTATTTCATACAAATACTCACGAAGAGCGCTTGCAGAAGACTCGTCAAAAATACCTGAAGCGAGAAGGAATTGAACGCTTTATCAATGTGGGTTTTTCTGATGCCGAAAGGATTCCTGCTCAGGCACTTTATTATGGACAGTCGCAGATGGGAATTATGAAAAAATTGCGAATTATGTTCGGAAAATCACCAGTAGGCTCTTACTGGCGGCAGTTTAAACAAAGGCTAGCTCTTCAAAAATAATTTTGTTGGTGGGGCAGGCAAAATGCCTGCCCTTGCAGGGGCTAAATTGAGACAGGTAAGTAGGGCTTGCTGAATAAGTTAGAAAAAATCGCGTAGGCGTAGCCAGCCGTAGGCATCGCACTTGATGGGCAATTCAAGCTCGGCGAAACATAACTTTTTGTTGACTATAACTTGCCCTGCTATAGCTTTTAATAATCATTGAACCGTAAAAAGGTGTGATTTTCGGTTTGTGACATAAAAACGCACAAAAAACCCGTCTTAACCAGGTAGAAAGGTTCATTACTAAAAAAGTAATAGCAATGGCTGTTTCGGAAGTATTATCAAGTTTTGCCATCACCCGATTCAGGCTAAATCTTCTTTTTCGCAAGTCCCAAATTTGCCCTCAATAGAGTTAGGAATTCTTTCATCTTCCCAGGCTTGTTTCTTGGTTTCCTTACTAACATTTGCTGGTGGCTTTCCTAAAGGGGGGCCACTAATTCTAATTCCTCTTTCTTTACACCAAGCTCGGTTTTCTCTTGTTCGATAAATGCGATCTGCATGGACTGATTCTGGATAGTATCCTGTGTAATTTTTAAATGCTTCAAATGAGTGCTTTTAAGTCTCCTGATTCGTTAAAGTTATCCCAACTTATCCGGTCTAGAAATACATATCCTTCATTGCAACTCGCTGACAGTTTGGCTCCAAACTCTACGGGCTTTCCTGCTTTTCCTCTGATAATTGGACGGATGTGGGGTCATTCCTCACAAGTTAAGCTAAAAACACTGTTGTCAATGAGTAATCTTACTCATTTTTTACCGAAATACCAATTAAAATATGACTCCATTTGTTCATTCATTATTGAAAAAAAATTGTTCGGGACTTCTTTGAGTTCCAGGGAAAGGAGAAATAATTAGCCTGACATGAGGTTTTCATGCGTAGCTTAACAATCCCTAAATCTTGATTTTTTGCGTCGGCAAAATACTTAAGTAGGTCAGAAGCTAATCCTTTTTGATAGGCCACAGAAAAATGATACATCCCTCGATAAATCATTTCTAATGAAACACGTTCAATTGGCACTCCTAATTCATCCGCAACGGCATCTCCCAAGTCTACCAAAACCGCATAAAATAGCCAAGTAGCCCAGATTTGAAGCTGGATTCCGTTGGACGAACCTGTCCATAAATAACTTAAATTTAGGAGTCTCTTTACTATACAAAATGCCTCTTCAATTCGCCAGCGTCTTTGATATAAATCTGCTACTACATAGGGGGGCAATATTTCGGGGTTTTGGACACTTGTCAGATAAGAACGCCAGGAGTTTTTTGAGCGGATTTGTACTAATCTTATAGTCAAAGTTGGTGTGTTTTTTGTCCCTGCACCTATCTGAATTATCTGGTCTTTAACCTCATAAGTATTGGTTAATACCCGCTTGACTTGATAAGATGCACCTTTCTTGATCCGAGTAATAAATCCAATTTCTTGCTCAATTAATTTTGACCAAAAAGCGAAGTGATAGAAGCCTAATTCCAATAACAGCAAGGTTTTTGGCTTAACTTTTTTTAGTAAATCTTCTTCCCAATGAGTATCTGCTTGTTTCGGATTTTCCCAAAACCAAATTTCTTCGGGAAGATGAGTTACTAGGTCTATAATTACTCCCATTTTTCCGGATAATTTACCAATTGGAACATCTGATAAACTTTCTAGTTTACGAAATAATGCTTCTAATGTTGAGCCGTCAGCTATCCAGATATTTTCAAAGTTTTTTAAGGCAAATTGTACGCTATGTGGTAATGGTCTCGATTTTCTCATCAACCATTTTTGTCGAAAATGAGGTAGTAATTCTTTAAATACTTTTTCAAATAAAATTGATGGAAAAGTTAAAAATCTTTGTGACAATGCTTGTTGACTAATTTCTTGTGGCTGACACCATAAAAATCCTTCTTTATTTAATAATCTGGTTAATTCTGTTACTCCTGGTACGGATCGCCATAGTAAACTTAATATTGCTGCCATCATTAATGGTAGTGTTAGAATTCTATCTCTTAAATTTAGTTGGCGATAAAAAGTTTTTTGGGCCGCCATTGCCGGAATTAATAAATCTTCCAGGTAATTCGCGATCGCTTCATTTTCTACTTGGGGACGATTTTTTTTCTTTGCATGATCTCGGTTGATTCGTTTTTTGCTAGTCATAACTGGTTTAATTATGGCTCAACTGCTTGCCCGGTCAAGGTTTCATCCTATTTTACCTTTTTTTGTCTACCCCCTTGACAATTTGCACTTTTTCTTAACTTGTCACAAATGATGTGGGGTTGGCTTAAACTTACTATTCTGTCCTCTATACTCTGTTTGTTATTTTCAAATAACCAGAGTTGTTGGCGATAGACTTCTGTGAGGACTAACAAAGTTTTATACTGCTTGTGGCTCACACTTTGTAGGGTCGCACCTGATTCGATTAGCTGTTCAATATGAGCGAGGTTTCTTTTGATATATTGCAGTTGTTTTTTAAGGGCTTGGATTTTTTTGTTTCGTTTAGGTCGTCGTTGTTTGGCTACTGCTAAGTAGTCTTTCCTGGCTATTTTTCGGTAGGTTCTGGTTTTTTTTGTAATTTTTTCTTTGAGGGATTTATAGAGGATGTCGATAATTTTTTCGGTATGAACTCTAGCCTTGTTTAATAGTCCTAAGTCCGTCGGATAGCTAATGTCTGCTGGGGCACAGGTCGCGTCTATGATTAATTTTCCTTGATTGGTTGATTCATTTTTTGCGTCCGAATCCTTTTTTTTTTCTGGCGGTTTTGGGGTGGTTTCGCGCATTTTTTCCACCATTCGTTCGTTCACTTTCTTGATTAAATTCGCACTGATTCGCTGCCGAAAGTGGATGGCGGGGTGATGGGTCAAATGGGGGTTCATTACTGTAAGTTGATTGACCGATAAAGTATTGCAGGTATGGGTTTTCTCGGATATGTTCTACTGTTTCTATGTCGCTGATTCCCAGCTTTTCTTTAATAATTAATGCTCCTAATGCCATCCTAAAGGATTTGGCGGGTGCGCCCATTTCGGTCGGGAAATTTTCCGCATAATCTGATTCAAATTCCGACCAAGGAATTAGTTGGGTCATTTTTACCCAACGGTTGTCAGCAGACAACCTTCCTCCAAAGGGAAGTTCAAAGTCGGATGGGGGGCTTGGGGCAAGCTCAACTTTTCTGTACACGATCACAAATGGTGATGCACGGGTTTTGAGCCATTATACCTGTTTTTCTTGCACCCTTATACCATTTTTTTAAAGATGTGATAGAGATAAAGAATGTAAAATCCAAGACCATCCGGTGAGAAAACCAATGACGCTCACGGTGAAAGATGCCAAAATTTCCTGGATTTTTGTGCGGAGTTCGTCAAGATTACTAAACACCGACCAAGCTAAAAAATCTTTGAGATATTCCCACACTCTTTCTGTGGGATTTACTTCTGGACTTGCCGGAGGCTGAAATAGTAAAATGATATTGTCTGGTAATTCAGATGAGCTTAAATTATGAGCGGGTGCGTTATCTACTTGAATGATGTGTAATTCATGAGGATATTGTATTGACAAAAGTTGTAAATATGCTTCAAAACAAACTTTGTCTAAATGCGAAAACTCCCCAAAAAAACTTTTTCCCGTAGGGATCGATACTGCGCCATACAGCCAAAAACACTCTTATTTCCATTGATGCTTTCCTCGTGGCTTTACGCCGGAAAGCGTCAGCTTACGCCGACTTTATTGTATGCAGCCCTATCCGCGTTTCATCACTACACCAATAAGTGACTTTTTTATATTTGTTTACTTGAGGTAAAGCTTTGTCTAGTAAAGGTTTTATCTGTTGATGGAAGTTATTTTTAAATTCAGTAATTGCCGTAGATTTCTGAGAAATACTGCGAGGTCTGGGAATTTTTAATTTACTTTTTAATTCCCCTCTTACTAAAGAATAGACAGCCGAGTAACTACTCAGGGTAAACGCATCTAAATTAATTTGACAAACACCTAAATTTGTGCATTACTAAATAACTAAAAAAACCTTCTAAA
>NZ_JAUBOZ010000134.1:0-16867 GCF_036700475.1 Microcoleus sp. T2B6
CCAACAACTACTCACCCACGGAAAAATCAAATGCTGCAAAACTCTCAACTAAGAAAAGACATCGCCGCGCTGTACGAAATGAAAAAACGACTAGCAAAAACAGCAGAGCCCGATGGCGACACCGCTACCGAATTCGAGCTCGAAGCGCTTAAGGCAGAGGCTGCAATTGCTAAGGCTATCAAAGCTTTGGAGGCCCTAGACGATCTAATTGACGACCCCGCGCGGTAAACCCGATCGCCCAAACCCCTAACCGCTATACTGCAATCATTGGGGCAAAGGATGAAATACCAATTGCCAATTACCAATTACCGATTACCCCATCGTGTAAAAGCTCCCCTGATATTTTCGGTCAGGGGGGCTTTTTGTTTTGGGGTGCGATCGAACAAACAAAAAAACCCGGTATTAACCGGGTACGATTCTTAAACCCTGGGATGTGTACTCCAGAACTCTTCAATTATCCCAACCATCGCATCAGCATCACCTAAGCTAGCCTTCGATTTTGGATTCTTGGCTTTCAACTGATTGAGCAAGTCGGCTGGCTCTGGTAACTCAATTTCAGTCGCTGGCTGCTGCTTAGAGGCTTCTAATTCCTCCCGCAAATTGCCTATTTCCAATCTCAGTCGGGATTCTGCGGGGTTGGGCTTCAAACTATACCCGCGCTCTAACTCCCGTATCTTATCCGCTTGCTTGAGCATGGTTGCCTTGGCATCTGCTAGCTCGTCTCTGGCGTCGCTCAATTCTCGCTGCCAGCGGGCTTTCTCAACCTCCATCGCCCGCCCTTCCCGATGCAGTTCTGCTGCATATTTTTTGGTTTCTTTCTTGAGTTGGGCTAGTGTGGCCAATGGCAATTGACGTTCGTCGCACTCGTCTGCGAGTGTTGCCAGGTGCAATCGCGCTTCTGCCAGTTCGTTTTGGGCTGTGGTTAAATCAGCGCGGGTTTTTTCTAATTCTTGCCTGAGCGATTCATCGGTGCGATCGGTCAGGCGGCTAACTCCCCCAATTCAGTCCTCAGTTGTTCGATCGCGCCCGACATCTTCCGCTCAACAATTTCGGCAATACGCTGATCTAAGCTGTCGGGTATGTCGCTGGCTGTGTTACCCGGTGTGTTACCCGGTGTGGTGCTAGGTGTGCTGCTTTCTACCCCGAAAAATTGTGCCAGCGCTTTATTGACCGCCGCCGAATACATCAGCCCTTTTTTAGATTCCAGCCCGTTATCAGTACAAAACTTGCTCAGCGCATCCTCTACAGCTTTATCAAGGTATACGGCGATATGTTTCTTATCGGTTGCCATGTATGTTACCCATCGGTCAGTACAACATCACGATAACATACCTAATAGACAAGTAACACACTATAAGTTTTAAGTATGTCTTGGTAACACACTATAAGTTTTTTGTATGTTACTGGTATTGTATTTAATACAATACCTTGCTATATTGGTAACATACCAAGCGAAGGGCAACCGACACAGCCCGCGCTACACACCACACCGAACCTGGAAAAATGAATATCGAACACAGCCTTATCTCCACCGCGCTGCTAGCACTTCAACAGCAAGGTGAGCTCAAGTACACCGGGAAGCTCGGCGACATTATCCCCCACAGCGGCTTCTACAAATCGGTGCTTTACCTCGATAGCGACAAACTCGGAAAATTCAACATTCTGGTTTACATGACATCGAAATCGCCTACTGGGTTTGGCGTCCGCGTCACTGCTACCGCTGAAGTCCCAGAACTGCTTCTGACCGATCGCCACCTCGAAAGCTTTGAAGATTTCGAGAACGAAATCGACCGCGACTATAGCATCGCAGCAACCAAAGCCAGCCGCCGACGCCAACTAGGCAAATAACCAACCGGGAGGGGTAACACCCTCCACCCCCCGCTTCACCTATTCACTCACTACACACCACAGGAAAAATCACCATGCAATTACTAGCCGCCAAATTCAACCAAATCGCTTCAGCCATTGACGCCACTAACGCCCAAATTGCAGCCCTGCAAGCCAAGCTTTCCGAACTTCAGGAACACCAGCAACAACTACTTTCAGTCGAGCAAGCTTGTCAGAGTGCGATCGCACAAATCGGAACCGCGCTGAGTATGCTCAATCATGTTGACCCCAGCGAAATCGGCACATTCAAAGCGGCGGTTGACGCGCAATTCGGGACTGATGCGATCGCATTCTTGGAACCCGCCACACCTGAACCAGCGGAACCGATCGAGCCTGAACCGACAGCGCCAACAGCACCGGAACCCACCACAATGACCGACACCGATCCAGTGATTGACGTTGACGCCACGACGGAACCCGCGCCAGAGATGGATGTCGAGCAAGCGCTGGCTAATATGCCCCTACCTACTCTGCGGTCACTGGCTAAATCCAAAAAAGTTGATGCTCGCGGAACAGCAGCCAATATAACACGGAGACTCAAGGCGATAGTTACACCGGCTGACCTGCGGGCGATCGGCTAAGCGGTTGAGAGGGCCGTCCCTCTCTGGCTGAAAGCATGGGTAACATACTGCTAGTAACACACTATAAGCGGTATCTCATACTTTAGTAACACACCATAAGTTATCTGTATGTTACTGGTATTGTATATAGTATTGTACAAAGCTATGATGGTAACATACCAACAAACCACCGCCCGAAGTTTACGACGCCTAGAGCGGTGGTCTAGCCCCAGAGGACTAACAATGAAACTAGCACAAAGAGCTACAGCAACGATCGCCCGCCCCGTCAAATTCTCCAAACCAGCACCTAAACCCCAAATCTGGGAAGATGCAACAGCAGAAGCCCAACCAGGCGATTACATCCGCAAACCGTTTTGCCCGATCGCCCGCGTAGTCGGCAAGGAAATTTTGGCAGACGGCCGCACCTGCCTAATCGTCACTTTTCCCGGCTGTCACGATCGGCACGTCGAGGAATGGGTACTGCCAGCGGTCGAAGTCATCGCACCCGCCGCAGCACCCGCACCCGCAGTCACCCGCGCACCTTCAAAACCCGCAGCAGCAAGCCACGCAACCACCACAGCAGCAGTTACCCGCGCAGTTATCCCCGCACCAACCGCGATCGAAACAGACAACCAACCGCCGGGCCGTGGCGATGGACGCGGACGGCTTGGGCCGATCGCCCATAAGAAGCTTCTGCCGTCGCTGGTAGCTATCAAGCGCATCAGTTCTGATATTCCTGCCTCCAACTTCGATCAGTTTGAATTGGAAGTGTTGGGCGAGCTTAGTCTGGCGATCGGCGGCTTCGTGGTTCCCCCGGTGTTGGTGCGAGACAGTAGCGGGTACAAGGTTATCAGCGGCCATCTTCAATATCACGCCGCAGTTCTGGCCCGGCGACTTAATCCGAGAGCGGGTGAGACTATACCGGCGATCGTCCTTGAGGAAGAAAATCAGTCGGCGGCCCTCAACCAACTTAAACGGCTGAAGTTTGCGGCCTAGATTTAGTTGCCCCAGTCTCGAATGGCTGGGGCTGTTTAAAGTCGCTCAATCTTACATAACAGCGCTAATGTAATATTCGGGAATGCCCAAAATGACTCTCGCAGTTTCCAATCCACCCGCCCCACAAGTCATCGCCCCCGGCACTGCCACTGCCCAATTAATTGATTTATGGGTACACGGCAAGTCCAAAAATACGGCGGCTCTCTACCGTCGTGTTGCCAATTTGTTACTGACTACCATTGACAAACCCCTTCAGTGGCTTACTCTGCAAGATTTTCAAAGCTTCTCTGATACCTTAGAAGGAAAGGAGCTATCCCCTTCCTCCCGTCGCACCTATATATCTGTTGTGAAAAGTCTCCTAAGTTTCGCGCACCGCACGGGACTCATCCCGGTTAACGCCGCCGCTGCTTTGACTACCCCGAAGCCCAAGGATACTCTCTCCCAGAAAATCCTGTCTGAGCTCGAAGTGATGACGATGATTGCCCTGGAACCGTGCGATCGAAACAAGTTGATTCTCAAGACTTTCTATTACGCCGGACTCCGGGCCTCGGAATTGTGCGATTTGAATTGGGAAGACTTGACCCCCAACGGTGAAAGCGGCCAACTTCTGATTTATGGCAAGGGTGGCAAAACTCGTGTGGTTCTACTTCCTGCGTCTCTGTACCGGGAAATTCTGAACAGCAGAGGGGACGCTGGGAATTCTGATCCCATTTTCAGGAGTCGGAAAGTGGCTAACGGCGGGCGCTTGCACAGGGTTTCGGTAACGCACTTGGTCAAGGAAGCTGCTAAACGCGCGGGAATTTCTGAGAAGACTAGCGCTCACTGGCTCCGGCACTGCCACGCATCCCACGCGCTAAACCGTGGGGCCCCGATTCACTTGCTTAGCCAAACTTTGGGTCATGCTTCCGTTGCCACAACTTCTAAATACTTACACGCCAAACCCAACGACAGCAGCGGACTGTATCTGATGTAGCGGCAAGGGTTTGGGGCCGTCACTCAGGACATTACCCTATCCTGATGTAGCATCGAGGCCGATCGCACCCGCCGCAATTAATACAATTAATACAGTCACCGCACCCGCCCAAACACTGTAAAACTGTAAAAACTGTATTAATTGCGATCGCGGTACGGCGGGCGATCGGGGGCAATGAGTAAAGTAAAGCTGAGTAAATTAAAGTAAAGCAAATTACAAATAAAGTAAAGTAAATGAAAATAAAATTAAATAAACTTAAATAAACTCCGCTTCCTCTACCTCTTCCATATCAGGCGGCTCTATCCCCAAAATATGCGATCGCAATAATGCCGCCGTCTCTGGGGTTAATCCCCGGCCGCGCTGTTCATCCGGTCGATCGGGTCTAAAAGTCAAAATAAGTCAAAATAAATCAAAATAAGTCAACAGCAGGATAAAGTTACGGCGATCGGCTTGGTTAGCTTTCGTTAGCTTTCGTTAATTTTCGTTAGCTTTCGGGTATGAAAAAGTATGAAAAAATATTAGTTTTTATTAGTTTTTATTAGTGTTCCAATGGAAAAATATGTCTTTTCATGCAAATTTATGTCTTTTCATGCTGTCCCATGAAAAGACATAAGCTGCTCAAACCAGGCAGTCACAGCCTCGCCGACCACCGCCAGAACATCCGCTGCTGTCAGGTTTCCGGCATCGATCAGCTTGTGGGTTAGGCTAGGACACTTTGCGACACGGTACAACACGCGCGATCGTGATATTGCTGGATTTTGCGTACTTGCAAAGGAATTTTTGACGGTTGCCCCATTATCCCTAAATCCCACGCCACAGCGTTAATGGAGTTCGATTGCGCGCGCCAAGGCTTAGGCTCCAGTCTCGCCCGGAAAGTGCCCTGCGTTTTGCACAGTTGGGCAAACAATGGGTCGGCGTCAAGTTTGTCAAAAACTTCTGCCACATCTTTTCCCCGCGCGTCCCAAGTTCGGGACAATTCAAGCAACCTGAGCCCGTTTTTTGTTTTATAAACCTGAAAAGCCAGTCCGGAATACTTGGTAAATGCTTTAATCAGATTCACAGCCGATTTGATATCCCCGCCGAATCGCGATCGGCAACTCATGTCCTCCCCCTCGATGTCGATATCCACAAACATTACGGAAGGGGAATTAAGTACCAGAACCCCGTAAGAGTTTCGAGTTACGATGCCGTCGGCACCGACACGTTGCACGATCGGCTCTATCAAGGCATCGTACTCACTACCAAACGCGACATTGTACCAAGTGCTATCCATCCCAAAAATAGCGCTTTGCACCGCGAGATTTTCTTGTTCCGACAAGTACGGAAGCCTGAACAACAAATGCTTCTCCAGCAGGGATAGCTGGGGATTCCATTTAATTACTGATTCAGGATTGAGATTTAAAATCACCCCTTCTACTACATCCTTAACTTGCTCAATCGCCCGTCGTTTATCGTGCTTAGACTGCGTAATATCAGGAACTCGATAGGCAGCCACCAATCTCCGGTTTAAGAACAGTAATTCCTCCCGCAACTCATCCACGTCGGGGAGGTCGGGCTCGAACGAAGACCTGAATACGGACATGGGAGCTTCCAATTTTTCAAGTTTTCGGTTCGCGGTTGCGATCGCCAATTTGGCCTGAGAAATTTGATATTCTCGGTTATTCGTGATTCGGTCGGTGGCGAGCTTGATCAAGGTGCGGCTTGCAAACAGGTAAGTGCGATGGAATTCGAGAAAAGTTTTCATGGGGTAACTCAAGTATTTGGGTAAACGACGGGTGTGGGGAGTTCGCCTAAAAGCCACAGTCAAGGGAATCTATCAAGCCTTCGCCGTGTTTTAGTTGCCACAATTCGCCTATCCGATCGCGCACAATTGCGTCCTCAGTCACTAGCCAAGCGTTTATGGTAGTAGCGTCGTATTTAGTCCCCGGTGCTTGCCAGCCAAACATCTGGGTGAGTAGGTTTTGCAGTTGTTCGCCATAAAATTCGTCCCACCAAACTGTTGCAATTTCTCGCATCTTCTTGGCGTCGGCTGGGGTTATTGGTGTTTCCGGTGCTGGTTCTGGTTCTGGTGTTGTCGCGGGTGTTGTTTCCGGCGCGGGTTCCGGCAGCGCGATCGGCGGCAGTGCTAACAGTTCTTTAAAATTCTGTTGCTCGGTGTCGGTGAGGTCGGCCCAGATTTGCGCGCGATCGGCATAACCAGAAGCGCAAACTTCGGCGAGTACATTTTTGATGTCGAGGGCTGTTTGGCGATCGTTGCTAGCAATGGCGGTACGGATGAACTCTAAGCATTCGGTGTGGGTGTCGGGGTCTAGTTGGGAGGGCGATCGAACGGCGATAGCATTATTCATCTTCAGCCCCCTCCCCTGCTAATTCAATCTGAGAGGCAGAGAGAGAAAGTCGCTCACCGCTGTACAGCCGCACCCCATACTTCCCGATATTTCTCTTGGGCTCGATCGACGTGATTTCTCCAAGATGCCCTTGATACTGGCCACGCCGCATCGCTACACGCACCCGATCGCCCACTTTGAATTCTGTCGCTGGTGTTGGTTCCAGTGTCGGTTCTGATGCTGGCGCGGGTGCTGGTGTCGGTTCTGGTGTCGGTTCTGGTGTTGGTTCTGGTGTTGGTTCTGGTGTTGTCTCTGTGGTTTCTGCGGGAAGTGCGATCGGTTCAGTCTCTGGCTCTGCCTCTACAGGTTGCGGCTCCGACTTTTTGCCCCCGGTGGTTATGGCTAAAATCCTTCTGCAAGCTTCGTTCTCTGCATCGCTTAGGCGAGCTTTTACTTTTTCGAGAAGGTGGCGTGATTTCTTGTTGATGTACCGAATGTATCCTAGGATTTTTTCTTCATCATTCTCTGCAATTCGTTGTTTTAGCGCACCAACTATTGTCTTTACCAATTCCGCATCAGGTTCAGGTTCCGGCGGCGCTGTTGTCGGTGCTGTTGGTGTTGTTTCCGGTTCCGGCGGCACGATCGAAACTTGGTTTGATGGTTGAGGCTCGTTACAAATGGAAGTGCATTTTACCTCCCCCCCCCCTTGTGACAGTGGTAATTTGCTATCTATCTCTGAAACCTTTTCCTCACAATGGTTTGCAGTAGATAGCACCTCGGATTGAACTGTCACAGTGCTATCTATTGCTATGTATCTGCTATCTATGTTGCTATGTATCTGAAACCTATGCTCTATAGGGTTTTCAGATTCATAGATAGCATTTGGTAGTGATATAGGGGGGGGAGGGGGGGGAGGAGATTTTTCCGCCTGAATGTGGGGTAAAGAATATAGGGTAAATCGTTTGTTACCCGGTGCTGGTGCCGCACTAATAACTTTTTTGCCAACCATTCGGTTAAGTTCGGAGTAAACCGAGCCACGCTTTTCTGTTAGTTCTGTTGTCTCAATAATTTCTGGGCCAGATAGCGGTCTGTTGTGTTTTTCGAGAGCTCGCAAGATTCGTTCTCGGATGGTCTCTCTTTGTTGTGCCGCTTCGGCTTCCTCTCCTGCTAGTCCGTGACAGATCCAAGAATTATTTTCGAGATTTAGTTCAATGTCTAGTGTTTGACCTTCTGCATCTCTTGGGAAGCACGAAAAAATACGCTTTGGGTCTTTGGGGTCGATGATCAGTTTTTTTGAGTTGTTAGGGTCTTTCTTTGGAATGTGGTCAACTTGCCACACACCCCAAACGCTACCAGCAATCGCACTAGAACCGCGCAACCTGTCAACGCCTAGTGCATCGGCATTTTTGTTACTGTGATGAATTAGAACGCCAGCGGCACCGTAACGAGTTAAAAGTTCTTTGAGGGCGTAGATATTATCGGAAAACTCAGCAGAATTTTCCGATATGGTGCTACCTTTGCAAATACGCTTGAGGCTGTCAATAATAACTACATCCGGGCGGTAATCTTCCAAGAAAGTCTCAAGTTTTGCTGTTTGGGTGATATCCCATTGGGGCAAGACTTTTATGTTGTCGTTATCTTGCAGCCGGAATCCCCGCTTTAGCAGCTTTGACCGTGTGCTATTTAGGGACTCATCGACTGACACCAAGAGGACTTTGCCCATCTTGATATTTTGTCCTAAGAATTTTTCTTCGCCCGTAGCCGTGCAAAAAGCAAGGTCTACTGCTAGCAAGGATTTCCCTACTTTGGGACTTGCGCTCAAAATCACCGTTTCGCCACATGGCAAAAGCTCGGGGATAATCCATTGCAAACCTTCGGATTGAAGATTAAAAACCTCACTTAAGCTCCATAGCTGTGACTCTGGCGTGGTAGTGCGTTCTTTCATCTGCACTATATTTCGCTCGATTACTGCCCGTTGAAGTTGGTATTTGGGCGCAATCTGAGCTATTCGCCAGTCTCGTTCCACGGGATCGGCAATCGCCATGATATAGAGCAATTCAGATTTGTACCGTTGCAAATCTAAGTCTTTTTTGATAGGGCGGATGATTTTGTGTTCCCAAGCATACTCGCCCATTCCTGCCGAATGCCGCACTTCTTCAAGTTTGATATTGGTGGTGAGCTCATCACGCTCCGATCGCAGTATTTCCCGTGCTTGGTTAGCCGCTTCCAGCATGGATAATTTAGTGCTGTTTTGTGGCTTGTGGTTCGATCGCTTGCTGCGGTCTTTATCCCCAAATTCCTGCCAGTACCAGCTTTTTATGCAGTTTTCTACAGCATCGGGAGAAGCCTTACTAATACTTGCCGATGGATTTGAGCCTTCTGCCGATTTCCAGATTCCCTCCCATTCTTTCTCGCCCCAGCCGCCACCGGGCGAGCATCGGCGGCAAGCATCAATAAATAGAGTGTACGCATCATCGCTCGTGCTTTGCCCCAGTTTTGCAAAATCGTTAGCAGTCCCGATTAAATCTCTGGCGAGAGTTGCCATTGACGTGTTGCGTTGGGCCGCGACTCCTTGTAGCAGGCTCTTATTTTCTTTACCTAGGGAGCATAGCAGAGGTACTGGCATCGGCACCGGTACTCTTATCGCTTCGTAAGAATCAGGCTTCTCTGATGTGTAAAATGCTTGCGGTTGTGGTTTCTGCTGAAAAAGTGTCGGCTCTGGTTTTTCTGGTGTTGGGATGATCGCCCTTAATTCTTCGTATTCGTACCGCCTGCCGGAGTTGGTGATGATCAATGATTGATTACCGCTAGAGTGCCACGCACCCGCCAGTCGCATTACTCGGCTGGCATTTTTGATTGAGCGATCGGCGTCAGCAAAATTAAGTAATTCGGCTTGAAGTGGCCGCCATTTTTCGATTGCCACAGGTTCATCAAATACCCAGTACGAGTGGATCGATTTTCCCCCGGTGTCAACTTGCAGTGTGGGTTCTGGCAATCCTAAGCCTTTCCACAATTCAATCTGAGCAGCCTTGTCTAGGTTGTCGTGTTCGTAAAATATGGCGCGTCCGGTGCTAACATCGTCGTTTTTGTGTCCACCGCCGTTGACCACTAAATAAATCCCCCGGCCGTCCGCTTGAAAGTTGGTAGCCTGTGTGATTAATTGGTCAAGGCTGGTTGCTTCAGCTTTCCGTCCTTTGTCTTCGGCCTTGCGTGGATCTGTATCGGGGAAGAAGGCACGTAGGAAAACTCGATCGCCTCCTTTGTAACCCAATGCGGCTAGCTGTTGCCGGACTTGCTCGCGATCAATAGTTCGGGTAAACGCTTGTGTCGTATCCACTACGCCGCACCCCCGATCGCTGCAAAGGTGGATGCAGAAACTTGCTCAAACTTGGTCAAGGCTTGACTAAACTTGCCAAAGCCAGGTACAATGGGATTCATAGCGGGTGAGTCTCCGTAACAGCTTCCCGCGACGTAACCAAAAAGAAACCGGAATATAATCAACAGATTCATAGCGGGTGAGTCTCCGTAAAGTTGACCCGCTACACCTATATTTAAGAGAGGCTGTACTCTATTCACTGTTGTCAGCAATTTGCCGACAAACTGCTGACAACAGTAAAAAGTACGGTACATTGAAATTAGTAATATTAATTGTTTTGCTGTGCCTCTCCAAAGGTGCAGCGATTTTTTTATCTTGGAACGATCGGAAATAATGCCTGCCAGCAAGGTGTAAGCCCTACACGGCAATAGATGCGGCATCTTGGAGATGCTTTTCTAAATGTTTAATGTAAGTTTTTACAGCTTGCTTAGTGAATTTAGAAGCCGATAAATCAAGTATTTCAGCTTTGCTATTTATCAGTTGATATTCAGCTTCGGTGAGATACATGGTTACACTTTTTATATTCCGCTCCCACTTTTGCTGTTGCATTTTTTCTACCTCGCATCACTTACCAATAATTTACCGCATATTTCATCGTTGCGTCAAATTTATTGCTCTAAATTTGGGCAATTTGTCTCGATCGCGCGATATTGGCGCAATTCGAGACACAAAATCCCAGAATCCAGGCAGCGGGCGATCGGACAGCCTCGGACAGCCATCGCGTCTTTGTCTAAAAAATTAGCTATCAGAGTAGATATCCGGGATAACAAATATTAGCCGATCGCCCATTGCATTTTTCCGGTATAGGGTGTATTTTGCGGAATTGCAAAAATTAAATGCACAAAAGATGGTTCGGGAATTAGAGCGATCGACCGAGAAAAACTTGATCGGCGATCGAGTTTATCTGGCTGCAAAAATGCAAGAGAAAAGGCGGAGAAATACAAGCAATTACAAATAAATGCAAATAAAGTAAAGCTGATCGCCCCAACTCCCAAACTCCCCACACCGCCGATCGCCACATTCCTCGCAGTCGGCACGGGCGATCGCACAATCCGCTAGACATTAACTAGATTTTTCACCCTTAGAGGGCCGACCTCGCTTGGCTACAGCCTTGGTGGCAGTTCTAGTTGTGGTTGGTTCGGGTTCGGACGATGTAGGATTCCGTTTCCAATATTCTGCAATAGCCTCACCAAGTAGGATAGCTGCCATCTGGCTCTTAGTCCTGAGTTCTCGATCGGCTATCTTTTCTAGGGCTTCCCAAGTTTCGTCGGGAATGATGGCGTTTAACTTTCGGCTCATTTTTTAGTTCATATATCAGTTATCTCCCTACATCATCGTATGTTCTGCTAACTTTTGTTACGTCCTGTTTTAATTGAATCATGTTTAAACAGGATATACTATGATATAGTAACAGACATAGACGCAACAGAGCCAACTCAGAACGTAAAACAGCCATCTGTACCAGCCCGTGCGGTTGTTCTGAAGCTGACTCTAAAAGCGCCTCAAACTCTTACGCCACAAGGCAAAACTGAACCATGCAAACTGAATACAGAACTACCACGCTTGGCTCTATGCAGCCACACCGCGCCGTCGTGCGTCCCGTGTTGGCTGTTGACCCTGGCAATCGTTTCACCAAGTGGATCGACGGTTCCACAGTCCGCTGCATCCCTTCCTATGTGAAGGAATTAGCCGACTGGGAGGAAGGGGGAAGCGATTCCCAAAGCTATGAAATCGCCCTCGATGGCAAGCGTTATTTAGTCGGTCGGCTCGCTCAACTTATGGGCGGACTGCCAGCATTCGAGGGCGGTAAAGCTGACTTGGCTCATCTGCTAATCTTGCCCGCCCTTGCCTCAGATTCCCCGCAGCGGATCGAACGCTTGGTCATCCCGACGCCAGATTCCCGCAACCAACAGACGATCGCCAAACTGAAGGAACTCGAAACCACGATCGAATTCTCGGTCAACGGTCTGGACTGCTTAACCACAATTCGATCGGTATCTGCGGTTGATGAGTGTCGCGGTGCTTACGACTTGGCGCTTGGACGATCGATGTGGCGGTATCCCCAAAACCCGAACGGCATCCTTGATATCGGCGGCGGAACTGCGATCGCCCGTTTGTTTGCCCCCGGCGGCGCGTTGTTAAGGGATGCCGATATTGTCTTACCGGGAACGTCTTACGTTGCTCAAAAAGTTGCAGCAGCCATTCTGCCAAAGGTGGGAAACACTGCCGACGCGGGCATCATCATGGATGCGATCGCAACTGGCAACTACCACTATGGATCGACCGACATCGACTTTAGCCGCGAGTTTGTCGCCGTCCGCGACTCTTGGGTATCTGACATCAGGCAGAAACTAAAAGCGAACTGGTCAAAATACTTACCCTCTCTCGGTGAGCTAGTTGTAATCGGCGGTTCTGCCAGCTTATTACAACCAATGTGTGAGGCTTCAAAGGGCCGCTTTAAGGTCGCGCCCCGGCCCCAATTTTTCAACCTTTACGGACTCAACAAGGAGACTAACTAAATGGCCCAAACACGCGCCGTGTTGCCCGCCCGGTATGTTCCGTTAGCAGACGAACTCTTGCAGGCAACCGGAGTCAACGACTACTCAACGCTGATCGGAATTCTGCTTTCTCGGTACGGTCAGCACCTTCTCACTACTTGGCAAATTAACAATTGCCCGCAGGCAGCACCAACACATCAGCAGCCGATCGCCCAACAGTCGATCGCACCAGAAACCTTTACACCGATGGAGTTTTAATCATGATTACCGATGAAGACCTGACCCCGATCGACCTTTCGGATTTTTGGGAAGACGAAGAAGACAGCACCGAGGCCCCAGAGCTGACCGCGAGAACTGGCGGTGTTGATCCAGACTATATCCAGCGTCACATTGACCGCATCCCTCACTATGGCGATGATTCGCGGTATCGGCTGGCATCACATTTAGATATGTTCGAGCAATTGAATCCCGACGGCAGTTTGACCGATGAACAGCGGCAAGCGGTGGATAACTTCGCGATCGGTTGGGCGATCGAGCACTTCGAGTCTGGGGAGGGTAACACCGAACTGTCACGTGACAGCATCCTCATTTTAAATGATGATCCAGCGATCGAGCACTTCGAGTCTGGGGAGGGTAACACCGATGCTTAACCTTCACACCTTACGCCCACTGAATGCCGAGCTTGACGAATTTGCGATCGAGATGCCATTCCCCGAATGCCAATACGTCGCCAACGGCCTCGACTTGCCGACAGCTTCCAAACTCGGCAATGCTTACCGGGTAGGCAATTTCATAGAGGCGATCGGAGATGAAGTAGCCGATCGAATTAGTAACCGACTCAACCAAATGCAAAACCGACGGGACGCTCTGCAAAAGTAACCCGCCGGCCTGCAATTCCTCCCCTAGCACGAGCTGGGGGATTTTCAGCACTAAACCGTACTACGCAGAATTTTATCATGATGCAAAAATTCAGAGTAGCCGCCACACCGGGGGCCGCAAAGGTAAGGCAGCAGTTTAACTACGAATCGGGCCCCCTCACCCCAGAGATGGTGAATGCAGCAGCCAAAGAAGCAAAGGTGCTTGACCTTCAGAAACAACTCCGAACAGCCTACAATCGCCACCACGCAAAGATTAGGGCGAACACAGTCGAAGTGGAAAGGCTCACACTCGAAGCCATTGAAAGTGGACTCACAGACAAATTGCAGATTGACAAATATGTAGATAAGGCAATTGTTGCCTCTGCAAACCACGACCAAAAAATCATCAATTTGCAGCAGCAATTGCAGCATGAATTGGGCTTAATCAAGGTTCAAGGAGCTTCTACGCAAACCCTCCAAAACATGGACTTTCGCCAGCGCTTGCTGTTAATCAAGGCGAACCATCAGGCAAAAGGCCAGATACAGCAAAGCAGCTTCCAGCAATCTCTCAAGGCAATCCAAGCATCCCCGCAGCAGGCGATCGCCATGCAACAACGACGGACTGAGTTCAACAATTACATAAACGCCAAAGACTTCGATCCAGTTCCGGCGGTTGGCGGCAGTTCCGGCGGTGGCAACAGTTCGATCGCAAACAATGGCAAAGGCTTCTTAGGTGGGCTTTTTGACTTCTTCTCAGGCAAACGGTAAACCTTAGCGCGGGTCTAAACGGCCCGCTATTTTTATGCTGTCTCAAGACTTTGACTCTTCAGAATTTGACTATTTGAATGCTGGCGACTATACACAACCAGAACAACAAACACAGAAGCAAAAAGATGAAATTGCTAATATTGAACGCTTCTGGAAAATAGCAGGAAACTGGGGAGAATTTGGCGGGTATTTCAGCACTGGTTTAGTCGCAAGCCTTATCGTGCGGGCTATCCCGGTTATCACTCCTGCTGCGGTGATTTTCTTCCCTGCCATTTCTTTAGGCGTGGCTTTATACAGTTTGAGCGCAAACGGTGACGAAAAAATGCGCTGTCAGCTAATCTTGTTAGCCATCGGAACTGCCTTGTTATCAGCCAATTGGGATGCGTGGCTGGCATGGGTAATTGCTAACTCTCAGTTGTTGATTTTTAGCTTTGTAGTAACAGTAATTGTCCTCGGTTTTGTAATTGTAGAAATTTGGAGTAAGCTCAATGCTGGAAAATAGAAACCAAGCAATCGTATCAGGACTTCTGAGTCTGAGCTTTATCGGTTTGGTTGGTGCTGTAGCGCTACCTTTCGACAACAAAGTTGAGTTTAAAATCGGCAACAGAATTGAATCTAGCCCCGCGTGGCTAGTACCTCCAAAGGCTGAATTCAAAGGCATAGAGCGTGGGTACGGCGGCATCAAAATTACTCTTGCTCTATTGGGAGCTGGGGGAATGTGGCTAGTAATGCTCATCGCCCGAAGTGAAGGCAAGTTAGAGCCTGTACGCCAGCGGATTAAGAAGTATCAAGAGAAGGCTTACGAGTTCGGTTTCGCCGCCGAAAGTGCCTATCAAATGGCGACTACGCAGAACAGATACAAGAAGCTTACCGAAGCGGACGAACGGGCATTTGAGGACGAATTGGAAACAGCCTACTGCGAAAGCTTAGGCATCAGCCCACAGGAACAGCAAGCGCTACTGACTGGCACGGCGACTTTAGAAAGTATCAGCAACCCAGGCGACAAGGTGGAATCATCGACAGCAAGGGCGATCGAACCGGAACATCTGGAACAGACAGACGGGCCCAAGATTCCCAAGCTAATCTGGTATCCCTCGGTGCTAGTTTATGGCGCTCCCGGCTCTGGCAAAACTTTCTTCTCTGAGCAAGAAGTCGGCAAGCGTCTCGAAGCGGGGCATCGGGTAATCGTGCTCGATCCTCATGCAGCTTACGGCGCTTGGCAAGGGTGCGAGGTCATCGGTGGCGGTATGGATTATGCGGCTATTGATGCAAAGCTTGCCTGGTTTTCTGAGGAGGTAGCCAAGCGTTACAAGGTTGTCCAAACTACACCTAACCCGAAATTTCAGCCCCTAACGTTTGTCTGTGATGAGTTCACCCGGTGGGGTGGAAAATGCCCAAACTCTACCGACTTTTTCGAGCAATTAGTCACGGATATCCGCAAGGTTGAGATGTTCGGCTTAATCATCTCGCATACGCGAACTCTAGCGGGATTAGCCAATGCTAAAGGGTTCGCGTCTTTGCGGGATGAAGCCTTGCTAGAGGTGGAAATTTTGGGAAACAAAGACGAGGAAACAGGCAGAGCTACGCCACGTTTTGAGGCAAAAATAAAGCTACCGGGACAGCCTTTGTCCGATCGCACATTGGTCAAGCTAACAAAGCATTCGACACCGAACAAACCAGAAGCAACCCCACAAAATACTCCGGCAGAATCTACCACCGACTACCTCAACCGCGTTTTTAAGCTAGAGTTCGATTTGGGCAAACCTGAAACCGAACCCGAAACCGTTTCAGACGAATTTCACACCCTGAAACAACCACACAGTAGCGAATCTAGCGATTCTGGCGCTGTTTATTTCACAGCCTTGAAACTTGACCGCGCAAGGGCGATCGAGCTAATCCTGAAGCTGAAAAATGAAATGAAACACACCCAGACAGAGATAATCTGGATGCTGTGGAATGCCCGCCCTGGAAAAACTAAAGCCTACGAAACGGCTATTTCCGAGTACAAGGAATTGCTGGCAGAAGGGGAAGAAAAGAATGCAAATTAACTCAACCCACACTTACCTAATCTCAGTACACCCGCGCTGGGCTGCTAGCTTCTTCGCTTCTGCTAATCCCAAGTCGATCGAACTGCGTAAAGGCAGTTTTGGAGCCTCGCTAAAACCGGGCGATAATATTGCAATTTACGCCACAATGCCAGTTGCTGAACTGCTAGGAATTGTCCGGGTTTTGAAGCGTGAGATACTACCTATTGATCGACTGTGGCGCGAATCTCAGCAAGGGCAACTGGCAAGGGTATCGCGCCAACAGTTTGATACCTACTATGCGAGTCAGATTTTCGGTGTTGGTGTCTGGGTTAATACCGCCGAACTCTTCCCCAGTCCGATCGCACTCCCCCGACTTCGCCAGAACTGGGGCCATCGCTGGCAGCCCCCACAGCAAATTCAGAAATTAACCGACGATCGGATAATGGCACTGAACATTGATCGCTGAACATTGCCAACATAATCGAGCGCTACTGTGTTAAGCGCCATTTAACGCCGTAGCGCCAACAACTACTCACCCACGGAAAAATCAAATGCTGCAAAACTCTCAACTAAGAAAAGACATCGCCGCGCTGTACGA
>NZ_JAUBOZ010000135.1:0-16448 GCF_036700475.1 Microcoleus sp. T2B6
TCCCGCCCGTCCTTTCTGGGCGGGCGGGACGCCCATCCCACAAGAAAAAAGGGAAATTATTTAATTGACGATCCTTATCAATTCCGCCGCTAGTGACGACAACTTCGATCGCCAAATCTGGACGTTCCCTATTAGCACCCAATTCCTATGATTTATCTGCTTCCCTTCTGACTTAACCTTCTTCGCTTTCCAATGTCATCGAACCTGTTGGAGTGTAATCTCTATCTGCTTTCATCAAATAGATTTGCCGAAAATCACCTATTCTCTCCTTAGCTATTTCGTGTTTTATTCCAGGCATTTTCTCTATCTCCAGCACTCCCGCTAAAAACGACAATTTAACACCTAGAATATCCCAAATCGGTGCTAAGATTTTGAATTATTGCCAGGTTAATCCGGGAAATAGCAGTGGCCGATCTAATTTTTCTTCTAATATTGTTGTAGTCCTAGCAAACTCGCTCCTTATTCATTAACAATTCCTGCGTTAAACACCTGTTGAGCAGTCAAGTTCAAATCTGGAAAAACAGCCGATTCAATTCTCTCCTCTCCCCGGAACTGCGTCAACTCGTACTCCCCATCAACCAATTGATAAAGCGAAAGCGTAGGTTGTTTGGGATTGCCGATGTAGCGTCTCCCGCCCAATCCCAAATAATCCACAATCCAGTATTCAAGAATGCCCATTTCTTCATAATCGCGTAGTTTAGTAAGATAGTCAGTCTGCCAGTTAGTGCTAACAACTTCTACTGCTAAACGCACCGACGAACCCATTGTGATAATTGATTCTGCTGCCCAACGCGGTTCATTTATCACTTGCTGTCGATCGAGAACGATGACATCTGGCTCATATCCTGATTCGTCGCGATCGGGTTTAAGGACACATTCTTTGGGAAGGAAATAGGGCAATCGGGCATTGCGACATACAACGCCAACTTCTATATTGAGAAAGCCAGAGATTTCTGAATGTTGGCCAGTTCCTTTGGGCATTTCAACAATTACTCCATTGTGCAGTTCGTAGCGGTATTCGGAATTTTCCGGATACCATGCAATAAATTCGTCAAATGTTACTGATTTTGTTAATGCTTGAACCATGTCAATCGCTCCTTGATTCGAGTTATATTTAAAGTTGATTTGAACTATTCCCGCAAAGCCTTAATGAATTCAGTAACAGCATCATATTGATCGAAGTAAGTTACATATCTCACTAACAAAGCAATGTCTAACTCCGGTAACAACTCGCTGCGATCGACTTTTTCGTACTCCTCCCTCAAATAATAGATACTCAGCACTCCATCTTCCCAAAACCAGACTTCGGGTATGCCTAACCGCTTGTATAGTTGAAGTTTATCGATGCCACCGCTGGTGAATACAACTTCGATCGCCAAATCGGGAATTGCCTTTTTAGTCGTCAAATTATATGATTCATCAGGCTCCTTTCTCGCCCCCAGTTCTTTACTACCCAAAGTCGGCCCGCCCTTGATATAAAACCGGATCCCCTTCTCTCTCAGGTATGCTTCTAATAAAGCCCTGATAGTACCCTTTGTCTCTTCATGTTCGGGGCTAACTGTGATAATTTCTAAAATTCCATCTAAGTAAGCAAATTTGATACCGCCGACAGACTCAAAAGCGGCTTCTAGCGATTCAAATTGCGACCAACTCACTCCTCTTAGAGTCAGGCAACTATCGGTGACAGAGTTTTTGACTGCTGTTTGTGTCATGTTTTCTCCTTATCCTTTTTTTAGATTAAGCTTTTGAGAGCGCAACTATTTTCTCAATTTTATTAACTTTTGTTCGATCGCGCGAACCCTACACCTTCAAATGCCATCAGGATCAATGCCCTGACTTCTCAAGTATGCCATTAGTCGATCGGCCCTCTGGCGTTCCTCTTCGGCCCTCTGGCGTTCCTCTTCGGTCCTCTGGCGTTCCTGTTCCACCCGTTCCGCACCCCACAGCAGCAAATTGCCATTCTCATCCCACCAGCGCAACCAATAACCCCTTCTCTGAGATTTTTCACCTTCCCAAACCCCCAGAAATAAACCCATTGATTCTATCCAGAATCGCTGATTAGCATCCGGTTCTTGCAATTCGTATTCTCCCGACGCAGAGAGTCTGTACACTTCCAATACTCCCGACTTAGGTTCAAAAATTACATAAATCGGCACTTGCAAAATTCGCTCATAAAACCGCCATTTTCCGTAAGGATATGTCGGTTTGTTTGAATATTCACTACCGTCAGTATCGGATAAAAATTCCATCACTACAGCAGGTACTTCTCCCTCAGCATTGCGCGTATAACTGCGGCGAACTTCTCCTGGTTCTGCTGGCAATACCGACGGAACGTACACCCAATCAGGGGCTTTTACTACTATTTTGTCGTTAACTTTGGCACAGAGTCCTAAATTGGAAGCTATTAGCATTGAAGCTAGGATAAATCCTGCGAGATCCAAAGCTTCTCGCAAGGCCGCAGCTAAAAGTGGTTGGTCGATGTTTTCCACAGGATCGTCTGGTAATTTAAAGTCATCTGGCAATTTTTCCCAAGTTATATTATACTGACTTTTGGTTACGTCCGGTTTCGATAATGTTTGCGTCATTGGTTTTCTTTGTTTCGATAGAAAGAGTTTTTTGTTAATAGGATTTGGACAATAACTTTAATGCCTGGGTGCGAAAGGCGCACCTTATTAACTAGCTGTAATCTGGGTGTGTATTGCGCTGGTTACTAATTAGAGTATATCGCCACTTTTGTGCAATGGCTGTTTCATTCTCACCAAAAACATGAATTTTGTAGGGTAGCACGGCCCCTACTCCCCGTGCCTACCCCCGACCTAGAGGATTCGATCGGCAGATCAGACCAAGAGGGCCGGCACGGGGGCACGGCCCCTACCGAGAATGAAACAGCCCTGACTTTTGTGCAAGGGCGGTTATTCAATGATACCCTGTTTTAATGGGTCTTTTCGGGAGCAACTGGTTCTACTGACCGGGCAGTTTGAGAAGGTATAACAGGCAATTTGGGCTGTTTTTGCAAGCGAGGAAATCCAGGATCTACTGATGAATCTCTGGGATGTGTACTCGCATTTACTTTCTCAGAAAGGGGGGCTAATGTTTGAGTCACTTTAACTTGCTGTCGCAGTTGTTCTGTCGAACCCAACAAGCCTCCTAATCCGTTGAACAACCTGCGAATATTGTTGCGGAAAGCCGGATCTCCCGTCAAATCATCCACGTCGGAAGTAATTTTCTGCACGTTCTGAAATGTAGCTCGTGCAGAATCTAGAGTTTGCTGCAATAATAGCAAAGTTGCCGGATTGTTTACCTGGCTGGATAAATCTCGCAAATTACCCGAAGCTTGGGCAGCATTCGCTGATAAAACTTCTAAATTGTTCAGCAATTGTCCTTGGTTAATTCGATTAATTGTCGGACTCAAACTGCTGACAGCTACCCGCAGTTCCTGACTGCTTTGATTGATGTTATTCAGAGTTGAGACTAAACTGCCGCGGTTGGTTGCTACTAAAGAATTGACTTGGTTGGCTGTTAATGTAATTTGATTGGCTGCTTGAGTTACTGAATTAGCAGAATTAATCGCAGCTGCAGATACGGCTTTTGTGGAACTGTCCGCCGTAGCTGCTACTTTAGAAACATCAGCGGCAACTCCTGATATTTCCGTCTTGAGCGATTGATTTAAGGTGCTTGCTTCCCCCTTTAATGATTGATTTAAGGTGCTTGCTTCCCCCTTTAATGATTGATTTAAACTTGCTATTTCAGTTTTTAATGATTGATTTAAGCTGCCAAGGTCTCCCCTTACAGATTGATTCAAATTTTTTATTTCCGCTTGTGCCGTTTTAGTTAAAGTCGATAAATCTTGAGTGAGTTTAGCTGCACCTTTAGCTGTGTTGGCTGTATTCTCGGTAAGAGATTTAAGATTGTTAAACAGGGCGGGGTCAGTGTAGAAATTAGCTAGGCGGACTGTGGATTTAATTAGTTCGTCGATAGTGACTCCCGCTTGACCTTTTAAGCGCGAATTTTGGCAGATAATCTCCGGGGGACAGTCGGCACTAACGGGATTGGCGGTAAGTAATGATTCTGGCAAAATCGAGTTGGGGGTAATGTCGATCGACGATTCGCCAATTAAACCCGATTTATTCGCTTCGATCGTAACATCCCTGGGAATCACTAAAGTACCGGGGGCAATCTCCAGCGTCACGTCTACGCCGTTGGAACCCGGTTGGAGGGCGGTAATTTTACCGACTGCAACCCCACGATACCTGATGGGCGTGCCTATTTGCATTCCTTGGGCGCTGCCAAATTCTACGGCGAATTTGTAGCTGCGGTTCCCTAGCTGCACGCCCCGCAGCCAGAGCACTAAGCCGCCAAATAAACCGATTCCTACTAAAATTAAGAACCCGACAGAACCTTCTCTTACAGTTCGCGATTGCATATTACCTCCTTTGGCAGTTGATAGTTGGCAGTTGGCAGTTGGCAGTTGGCAGTTGATAGTTGGCAGTTGACAGTTGGCAGTTGGCAGTTGATAGTTGGCAGTTGATAGTTGATAGTTGGCAGTTGGCAGTTGGCAGTTGGCAGTTGTTAATTTTTGTCTGATGTGTTGCCTATAGATTTTAGATAGGCGTTTAGCCTTGGCGAGAGTTCGTCAATAATTGGCTTGAGTGTTTCTACTTGCGTACTTGTTAGTAGTTGCCTAGTATAAGCCCGTCTCAACCAGTGCTTTGTTTCATATAAAGAACCTCTGGCAATCTTGATAAATCGCCGATGATCCTGATAGCTACCTCGACCATCTCCTTCAGCAATATTAGCACCAATACTATCAGCCGATCGAATAATTTGCTTGCCGACAGTATCTTTTGCTAATGCGTCCCATTTTATAACAATATTCCAAATTTCATCAGCTAATTTTTCAGCTAATTTATAAACATCTAACTTCTGAAAGTTTGTTTGTGACATATACTATCTCCCAACAAGACAAACAATTGACAACGGCCAACTGACAACGGCCAACTGACAACTGACAACTGACAACTGACAATTGACAATTGACTATCCCAGCGCTTGAATTGGGCCAGTAACACTGCCGCTAAAAAATTGTCGGATAAGTAAATTATCTGTCGATGCAATGTCATTGACAGTTCCCTCCCATTGCACTTTGCCTCGATAGAGAAATACGATACGATCGGCAGTGCGGCGGATGGTACTGTCTTGGTGAGTGACGATCGCATAAGTGCTACAAACACCTTGGGCCGCCTGCAACTCGCGGATTAAATCTTCAATTACCGTCGAAGCGATCGGATCTAAACCCGCCGTCGGTTCGTCGTACAGCAAAACCTCTGGATTATCCCTGTCATTATCAGGATTCGCCATGATAGCGCGGGCAAAACTTACCCGCTTCCTCATTCCCCCAGACAACTGCGCCGGATAGCGTTCGCCAATTCGCGGCAAACCCACCATCTCCAACTTTTCCTCCACCAATTCCCGAATGCGGCGGCGCGGCAGCTTAGAATGCTGGTAAAGTAAAAAACCGACATTCTCCTCCACCGTCAGCGAATCAAACAAAGCCGCTTGCTGAAACACCATCCCAATTCCGATCGGATCTGCCACGTCGTCCACCCATCCCACCCTGCGCTGTCCCTGAACAAAAACCTCGCCGGCATCCGGGGCCAACAAACCCGCAATTATCCGCAAAATAGTAGATTTGCCCGTCCCCGAAGGGCCAATAATTGCCAGGGCCTCTCCCCGATAAATCCTCAGATCGACTCGATCGAGGATCTGGTTCTGGCCGAAGGACTTACTTACCCCCTTGAGTTCGATTAGTGGCTCAGCCATAGCATGTTATCAATAAGTTATCAGTCCTCAGTCATCAGTCTACCTAATGACTCATGACTCATGACTAATCACTAATTACTTAAATTGACTGCCAGAATCAAAACTCTCTTGTATTGTAAATTTGTCAGATCGAGCTGTTCCAATACCCTTAAGACTAATTAACCATGTCAATTAGTTCACTTCCTAAAGCCCTCCGCGTCTTGGCTAAAGCCAAGCAGGTTTTTGCCCAATCCAGAAATCCTTACCCCCCTTCTTTGCGGAACGGGCGAGTTCACCAGTGGTTTAAGTGGTTAGCCCCCGGACTGTTAGTGAAACGGTGGCTGCTGATTAGTGCCAGCGGCGTGGTACTTGCCACTTTGGGTTTAGCGATTTGGACTGGGATGACTCCCATTTTCTTCTTATTGCAATTATTGAGAAATTTTTTGGCGTGGATTGCGGAAGTTATTCCCAATTACGTGTCGGGCCCGATCATCATTGCTGGCGGGATTTTGTTAATTCTGTGGGGACAAACTCGCAGTTTGAACTCTATTACTCAAGTGCTGATGCCCGAAGGGAATGAGGAACTGGTCGATCGACTCCTCAACCACCGCCGCTTGCACCGCGGCCCGAAAATTGTGGCAATTGGGGGCGGTACCGGTCTTTCTAATTTGCTCAGGGGATTGAAGGACTACAGCGCCAAAATCACTGCTATTGTCACGGTGGCGGATGATGGCGGGTCTTCCGGGCGGCTGCGACGGGAAATTGGGGTATTGCCGCCCGGAGACATTCGCAATTGTTTGGCTGCTTTGGCAGATGAGGAAAAGTTATTGACTGAGTTATTTCAATATCGCTTTCGGGCTGGTGACGGTTTGGTGGGTCACAGTTTTGGGAATTTGTTTTTGACGGCGATGAGCGATATTGCTGGAGATTTGGAACAGGCGATCGCGGCGAGTTCTAAAGTTTTAGCAGTGAGGGGAGAAGTGCTGCCGGCTACTCTGAGCGATGTTTCTTTGTGGGCAGAACTGGCTGACGGCCGCAGGATTGAGGGGGAGTCCAGCATTACAAAAGCTAACGGAAAAATCCTCAGAATAGGCTGCACTCCTGCTAATCCTCCGGCGTTGCCCAAGGTAGCCCAAGCACTTCGGGAAGCGGATTTTATTATTATTGGGCCGGGGAGTCTTTATACGAGTGTCATTCCGAATTTGTTGGTGCCGGAAATTGCTGATGCGATCGCCAACAGCGAAGTTCCGCGCATTTATGTTTGCAATATTATGACTCAGCCGGGGGAAACTGACGGATACAGTGTTGCAGACCACATTCGGGCGATCGACCGCGCTTGCGGCCGGCCGCTGTTCGATGCTGTAGTAGTTCAAGGAAAAGTCCCTTCTGCCAAAGCTTTGATCCGCTATTCTCAGGAGAATTCTTATCCGGTTGTGCTCGATCGAGAAGCCGTAACGCAATTGGGGCGGCGAATTGTCATCGCAAATGTCATGGATGAAGATAAAAATACGGGTTTAATTCGCCACAATTCGCAAAGGTTGGCGGGGATGTTGCTGCGTTGGTACGGCCGCGCGCAAAACATTTAAGCTGTTGACAGTTGACAGTGGACAGTTGACAGTTGACAGTTGACAGTTGACAGTTCACTCATGTTATTGGCTATTGGTTATTGGCCGATCCAAACGAGTAACAAATAACAAATAACAAATGACTAATAACAGATAACAAATAACTAAAATGATACTTTCTCTTCCAGATGCTGAAGCTACGCGCAAGTTTGGTTTTGCGTTAGGTCGATCGCTCCCCCCCGGCACTGTAATCTTATTACAAGGAGATTTAGGTGCAGGCAAAACTACCTTGGTTCAAGGTATCGCTGAAGGTTTAGGAATCTCCGACTCGATCGAAAGTCCTACTTTTACGCTGATTAACGAGTATTTTGGAGGGAGAATTCCGCTGTATCATCTAGATTTGTATCGACTAGAACCCGAAGAAGTGGAGGCTTTGCACTTAGAAAGTTATTGGGACGGGTTAGAAAGGGATTTGGGAATTGTGGCGATCGAATGGGCGGAAAGATTGCAGTACAAACCCGAAAATTATTTGCAAATTTCTTTGAGTTATCTAGATAACGGGCGGCAAATTGAAGTAATTGGTAATGGCGAGTTATTGGATGGGCAATTGGAAATTTGAGAAAAGGCGATCGAATTTAAATGTTGCACCCTTCTCACTCAGCCTTTTCTGAACAGGCAAGATGCCTGTTCCACAAGAAGAAAATTCACTCTTTGTGGAACAGGCATCTTGCCTGTTAAGAGAGAATGGTGCAACATCTCAGCGCGTACTTACTGCGGACGGTTGACACGAATCAATTTGCCTCTCAAAGTTTCTTCACCAGCAATAGCATCATTGATGCGTGTTGCCAACCTTTCTAAATTTTTATCGTCTGTACACACGATAATACCAGCATGATTTGGTTGTTGAGCGTGCAAGCGAATGAAATGCCGACGATTTTGCGTCATAACCGCCCGATCGTTATTCACAGCAAAGGCTAATACTTCGGGGTCATCATCTCCGGCATTTCCTGCCTCTTGAATAGTCAGCGCATCGTGACCTAAATTTCGCAGCAAAGCCACAACAGGAAACGGGAACTGTTCATCTGCATAAAGACGTGCCATAAATTATACTTCCTGCATCATTGCTGCTGCTTCTTCTCGGAGTGCTGTTTCAATTTCTTCGGAGTTAGCCTCAGCATAAGTCCAGACATTTACTAAGTTTGCAGCATTCAACTGGGGATAAAATTGTAGAAGTTCAGCATCACTTGAACCTTGACGGCGCAAACTCACGAACAGCCAAACGGGAAGTCTAGTTTTGGCAATGCAAGCATCGCCGCCACACACGTCGGGAGTTTTGGTAATTCCTGGCCAGCTATTGTTTAAACTTTGGGTTAAAAGCCGGATGGCTTCAGCTTTCTCAGTAGGAGTTAAGGCCAGGAGTTGTGTTTCTAGTTCTTGGAGAAGCATGGGTAAAATCGCCTTTGCGATGCAGGAATACCCAATTATAACACTTGAGTTAAATTCATACTTACTCAGCGTCAAATGTCAATGCTTCTCCCCTCACATTTGTATCCAATTTACCATTCTCAAAAACAACTTTTCCTCCAACAACAGTCACAACTGGCCATCCAGTTAAATTCCATCCTTCAAAGGAACTCCAGCCGCACTTGCTCGCCATCTCTGCGCCCACCACCGGGCGGTATTTCTCCAAATCAACTAAGACTAAATCTGCATCAAAACCCGGTGCAATTTGCCCTTTGTTCGGAATCTTATAAGCCTTAGCAACTGCCGCCGACATCCAATTAGCAACTTGAGCAACTGTACATCTTCCCTCTACTGCTTGCGTCAGCATCAAAGGCAAAGAAGTTTCGACTCCCGGCATTCCAGACGGCGTATTCGGATATTCTTGAGCTTTTTCTGCTAATGTGTGCGGCGCATGGTCGGTGGCGATAAAATCAATTACGCCGTCTAGTAAAGCTTGCCAAAGTATTTCGTTATCGCGGGGCTCGCGCAAAGGCGGATTCATCTGAGCTAAACTGCCAATTTTTTGATAGGCGCTGGTATTTAACAACAAATGCTGCGGCGTAACTTCTGCTGTCACCCAACTCGGTTTTTCCTGGCGCAACAACTCAGCTTCATCCCCAGTTGAAAGGTGCAGAATGTGCAGACGGCGCTGATATTTATTAGAAAGTTTTAATGCTAGCTGAGTTGCTAATAAAGCTGCTTGATTGTCTTGAATTTGTGAGTGAACTGCAATATCGGTAATACCAGCAAATTCTTGACGACGCTGGTTGATTCTAGCTTGGTCTTCTGCGTGCACGGCAATTAGTCGATCGCCTTTGGCAAAAATCGCCTCTAAACTTGCTTCTCCATCCACCAACAACTGCCCGTGCATCGAACCCATAAAAATTTTAATTCCCGGAGTCGGATTCGCATTCAACAAATCCGGCAAATTCTCAGGCGTTGCACCAATAAAAAAGCCGTAATTGACCAAACACTTCTCGGCAGCGCGACTTAGTTTATCATCTAAGGCAGCTTGGGTTGTGGTCAGAGGTCGCGTATTCGGCATTTCCAGAAACGATGTCACGCCGCCTTTAGCGCAAGCACAGCTAGCGGTAAATAAGTCTTCCTTGTGTTCTAAACCCGGTTCCCGGAAGTGTACCTGGGGATCAATTACTCCGGGCAACAGAGTTAAGCCTTTCGCATCTATTTCTCGATCGCCCGATTCGACAATTTCAGCAGCAACTTTGACAATTTTGCCATCGCAGATTTGCACATCTCCTACCAAAAACTCACCATTGGGCAAAAGAATGCGAGCGCGACGGATTAACAAACTTGATTTGGGAGTCATAAGATATCATTAATTGAGTAAACAGCGTGCTAGCATGGAAGCATTATTAAGTTTATAATTCGTATCCAGCTCAGTCACTACAATACCCTATGACTCGTCTAGACAAGTCAGCCGACGAAGAAAAACCTCCGCAAGACACCGAAAATCCTTGGATCGAAGGAATTAAGACGATCGGCTTAGCAGCATTTTTGGCCTTTGGTATCCGCACCCTGGTTGCCGAAGCACGCTACATTCCCACCGGCTCGATGCTCCCAACCCTACAAATTAACGATCGATTAATTATAGATAAGGTAAGCTATCGATTCCAAGAACCCCAGCGAGGAGATATTATCGTATTTATGCCTCCTGACCAGGCTAGTTTGTGCACGGGACAGCCACCACCGATCAAAGATGCCTATATCAAGCGAGTGATCGGACTGCCGGGGGACAGTGTGGAAGTCAGAGAGGGAAAAGTTTTTATTAACAAGCAGCCGCTACAGGAAAAATATATTGAAGAAATTCCGCAGTATCCCTACGGGCCTGTAGTTGTAGCTCAAAATTCTTACTTGGTGCTCGGCGACAACCGCAACGCAAGCTGTGACAGTCATTACTGGGGCTTTGTACCCAAGCAGAATATCATCGGTAGGGCAATTGTGCGTTTTTGGCCACTCAACCGCACAGGGTCGATCGACCCTGTGCCCCTTTATCCCGCTAAAAATTAGCTACAACCCGCAACCCGCAGATTAAAATCTGCGGTTGTCAGTTTAAAGTACCAATTACTTATTAGCCATTGTCCACGACCAAATAATTAATGGTTAAATGAGATTTAGTATGAGGTTTCGCGATCGAGAACTTTCACAACTTTGTTATACATATCCTCAGCTTCTTGCTGCGAATTGCCAATACTCGTCACTCCCAATTTGCCAAACTCAGACAAACAACCCATTAAATGAAACACACTGCCCGTCTCAGTACCGCTGTCAAAGTGCAGTTGATTGTCAGCAATAATATCCATCAAATCGTTCGGTAATAATCCCCGATAGCGCTCTTTTTTCAAATTGTCTGAAGCAACATAATATTTTGGACGGCCCTGCAGGCTGTAAAATAATCCTGTCGAACGTTCGTACCGACCGTTTGTTAACAGCTTCAAAGCCATAAACGGATGAGTTGTGCCTCCTTTACGTAAGTTAATTTCTATTGCTTGAAGCTCCCATTTCCCATCGGATTGCTTTACAGCGAGAAAATCTACTCCAAATCTCTCTAAAGCCCCTTTTTTAGCTAAGTTTTGCCCGACTTTCCATCCCAATTCCTGCAACGCTATTCGATAAGATTCGTCGGCAGGAAATCGGCAACCTAAGAAAATTTGACCGTCTGGGCCTCCTAAAATTTGGTCGTGGGTTGAGAGAATTTCTACTTCGCCGCTGGGGACAATTCTGCCTTGAACGCTGGGCGAGAACTTTTCTTCTCCTTCGATAAATGCTTCGGCAATTGCCCCTAATTCGGGAATGCGGCTGCTAAAATTTTCCCAGGTTTCGCCCGTTGCTTGAAAGCGCAAATTATGGAAGCTATCGCCAATTGCCTTCGCTCTTTCTGTAGGCGCTTTACCTGCGAGGGACTTCAGATCTAAAATTGCATTCCCTTCCCCCGAAAAACCTTCATTTAACTTAATTACGATCCGCTGCAAATGTGGCTGCCGTTCCCACAACGCGGCCGCAGCTTCCGCTAAATCTTCCGCATTAAAAACCAACTCGGAACCGTCAGGATAAGGCACGCCACATTCTTTAAAAATTTGCCTGCTGCCGCTTTTTGTTCCCCAGTATAACAGATCGGGATCGCTGGCCCACAAAGGAATCCCCAATTTAACAGATAACTCGCGTTCTAAGGGCGTCGAGTTATAACAAACCATATAAGATTTTGTCGGCCGCACTGCTTGACGAATGCGCTCCATCAAGCGGGGACGCTCTAAAATTTTCTGGGTGAGGGATTTGGCGGAAGCATCGTAAGCACTGAACAGCAAAAGCCGATCGCGCGCGTGAGAAAATGGAATTCCCGGCAGCAATTGCAGGTAATAATCCACAATCATCGGGTGCAAGGGCTCCGAGGTAATGTAAATTAAGCGCGTGCGGGGATTTCGCAGGCGAATCAATGAAAATAAATGCCGCTCTTCGTAGTGGTAAACACCCTCAACTTTCTGCATTTCTTGCTGATCTAAGCTGACCGAAGGAATGATAATAATGTCACAATCTCCGCTGTCGAATTCTTCGATAGCTCGCCAACGTTCGCGTAATTCTGTCTGAAGATTGCGAAACTTCTGCGCGGATTCGGAAGATGAATTATTTAACTCTTGCATTGCTTTTTATCCTAAGTATTCAATTGACACTCACTCGGCCTGAAGGCGCGAGGATTCTTGAGGGATTTCTACCTCAATTTCCCTATTTCTAGGGTTCCCAGACTCCTCACATTTGCTCAAATGAGCGTGAGGATATCTTCTGGGCGTTTAGGCGCGAACGCCCGGTAACGCGAGAGTCCCCACGTACCAATTTCTCTCGCCCGATCACGAATAGTTTTTGCTGCACCGATATCGGCATGCTCGTGATATCCGCATTCAGCGCAAATGAACTTTTCGCCATCTCGATTAGACTTGTCGATATGACCGCAGTTCCGACATTCTTGGCTGGAGTATTTGGGATTAATTTTGATTACGACTTTTCCTTGCTTTGCAGCCAGATACTCGATCTTCAAAATTAATTCGGCCCAACCTGCGTCAGAGATAGAACGGTTTAAACCTTTCTTTCTTGATTGCCCATTTTTGAGGAATCTACCTGTTTTTTCGTCAACGTTCACTCGACATCGACGCATCATTCCCAAAATATTCAAGTCCTCCAGAGCAATCGCGTCAACGTTACGGAAAACTATTTTATTGGCAACCTTCCAGTGGTAAGCTTGACGCTTATCGCTAATCTTCTGGTGGAAAAGTCCTAGTTTTTTAGCTGCTTTCTTGCGGTTTTTACTACCCTTTGTTTTTCGGCTAACCCGCCTCTGCCTAATTTTTAGAGTGCGCTTAGCTTTTTTTGTGGTTGAAAACTTGGGATTTTCAATTTGAGTTCCATCTGAGAGATGGACTAATTTTGTAAGTCCCAGATCGCAGCCAATTACTTTGACGACATCCTTAAGAGATTTTGTCGTGTAATCGGGGACAGACTTGTTTTCAATGCGGACGGATATGTACCAGCCATTTTGTCGCTTTCTTACTGTACACGCTTTAATGGTAAAGCCGTTGGGAATTGGGCGCGAGTTATAAAAACGCATCCAGCCTAACTTGGGTAAGTAGATTTTACTGCCTTGTATTTTTACCCCCATCACGAAAGTAAAAGAAGTAAAGTTACTGCGGTTTTTGAACTTAGGAAAGCCACGTCCCTCGAAAAAATTTTTATAGGCAGTGTCCAGTCGTTTGACGTTTTGTTGTAGAACTGTCGAATCTATCCCGGCAAACCAGGGTCTAGCTGCTTTTAATTCGGGCAACGCGGTGATTTGAATGTCGCCTGGGTTGCGTCGGGGGTTTTTGATCTTCCCCTCTTTGTCTGTTTTTCCTGTTTTCCAAGGTTCTCCCGTGGCACCGTTTTTACTGACACAACTGGTCAATGGACAGGCTTCACTTTGCGTTCTAATGTCGCAATAGTTACCTTGAATGAACTGTTGACTATATTGAGTGATTCTGTCATTAAGACACCAGTTGAAGTGACTTCGCAACATATCCACCCAATTGGACATTTTTAAGTCTTGTGTTTGATTGGGCCGCAACTTGTATACATAGTTTGTTAACAAGTTTAACTCCTTCTTTTTTGAGCTACTGTTAGTATATAGTGAAAGGCTTGCGTGCTTGTATTTTTTATATTTCTTCACCAAAGATGGTTTAATGTTTATACTTCTACTTACAAAGCCGTCCTATAAGGCGATGCACTGAGCGTAGCCGAAGTGACGGGGTTTTAGACCCATTTCTCTGATAATTATTGCTGATTATGTCAAATGCGTCCGCCCAAATACCTGAGACAACTCACACAGTTTTTTTCGGACGCACCTTACTGGGAAGATTGACAAAAATGCCCAAATAGTGATTTAAGGTGCGTCAGTCGAAATATTTGAGGCAATTCAAACAGTTTTTTCTGCCCCCGCCCAAAAACCGATACCATGCCACGTACTCCTATCGTGAATATCCAAAAATTTTAGACCAAAGTTTAATCTGCCAGATTCATCTGTGGAATAAATCTAAAATCTAAAATCTAAAATCTAAAATCGACTGACGCACCCTAACGGGGACGATCGTCCATTTCTGTCAAGCTGCTCTAAGAAGCTCGCCGCACTCGAAAAAGTCTGGCATATTCCAATATCGGCTCTAGGCGGCGTTGATTTTGCTTGAGTGCCGAGATCAATTTTTCCGAAGGGCCCAACACCAGGGGAGCCGAATATTTGTTCAGCATCTCGATTTCTGGCGGCTGGCTCAGCAGCATCAGCCGCACGTCTTTGTCGAGCAAATAACTCAGAGACAGCAAATCTCCCATGTTCGTAAAATCGTTGCCACGATCGCTAATTACAATTGTATCTTTAATCGATCGGTTAGCTATCGCCTCTTTGTTAATAATTTTCGCAACTTCAGCATTAAAATAGCTCAAGTCTTTGCTCCACCAAGTATCAGAAAAAGCGCTGACCGTACAGGATGCTACACTTGCTGTAAATACCAAGGCTAAAATGACTTGCCAAAACCGCTGCTGAGTTTTCACGTTACTTGCGAGCAAGTAAGCAACTGCTAGCTGCACTCCCGGAAAGCAGGAAATCAGATAGCGGCTGACGGCCGAACGTTTGCCGCCTAGGATTAGATCCGGTAACGCCAAGATCAAAAAAGGTACAAAAATTGATGTTAAAATAAACAGCCAAGTTGAACTGCTAGTCCGGCGGCAGATTTGGTAAATGGCTGCCGCAATTAACAGCAAAAATGGCAATCTCAGCAGATAAGTCCAGATATTATCAAAGCCTAAGTCGAAGTCAAAAAATAATGCTGTAAAGCTGAGCGTCCACAATTTGACAAGATACAGCAAACCAGGAGATACTCGCGTCCAATCTGTCGTAGCTGATGCTCGTCCCAGGTTAGTTGCCAGCACGTAAATCCACGGAAGATACAATATTAAAGCGGCTGTTACTGCTAAGAAAAATTGGGAATTAGTTACATGACCTCGCAATTTTGTTTTTTTAACAAACAACCAGTAAGAAATTATAAAAACTCCGTGTCCGATGAGTGTTAAACTGAAGAAAGGGTGAGTGTAGAAACCAAGGGCGATCGCCAGCGAGTAAAATACCCAATTTTGCCAATCCCTCAACCGCACTGCTCTCAGCAGCAGCCAACTGCTGCCAATAACTATGGCTGTCAGCAAACTGTACTGCCTTGCTGTCTGAGCAAACAATATGTCAAAGGGTGATAAAGCCAAAAGTGCTGTTGCTAATAACGCAGCCAAATTCGAGGCGAAAAGTTCCTGAGCTAAACCGTACATCAAAGGCAGCGACAGCAAACTCAATATTGCTGGCAAACTGCGAGATGCTGTTAGAGAACTGCCAAATTCCTGCATCCACCAACGAGCCAGGAGAAAGTATAAAGGCGGATGCTGCGGGTCTTCTAGTGCTAAAGAACGAATTGTGTCTGCTTCTGTACTTCCCGGTTTAATCCGCTGATATTTTTGCAATTGTGGTGCGGGAACAATCCGGTTTTGGAATAGTTCGTCGTCGATTTCTTGGCGGGTGAAACCAGCGGCGCGGATTGATGTGTAAGCTTCGTCATGCCAGTAAAGTTTGCGATCGATCTCAAAAAACCGAAATCCGATACCAAGTAAAATGCCGATCGCCAATAAGTTAATCAACCAGCGGGAATTTTTGATATTGACAGATATGTCTTGATGTGTTGTAGATGCCATGCTTGTCCTAATTGTGGCGATTACTTGTTACCAGGCTCTGCCTGGTAACACAGATCCGGAGGCTCTGCCTCCAATTTTAATGTCAGCTTTTCGAGGCAGAGCCTCTGGACATCGGTTCCCAGACAGAGCCTGGGAACCAGTTAAATATCTTATACATCTTGGGCATTCGTGCGTTTCGTTCTGGAGAAACCCAGAAATGGGGGGAATTCAGGCTCTAACAAGGTAATCCAATTGGATCGAGTTCGCACTTTAATCCCTTGTTAGATGACAACTTATTCGTCTTGTGGGTGAGAACACTGTTCAAGTCCCATCCCG
>NZ_JAUBOZ010000136.1:0-16129 GCF_036700475.1 Microcoleus sp. T2B6
TTTTTAGCTGGCATTTTTGTAGAGATTGACTAAACTCCTTTTTTATTATACCCTATTTAAAGGTACAACAGCTTACAGCACCATCTAGGGGTGACTTTGGTTAATTTATTTCTATAGCTGAATTAGAAATGTATTTTGAGTCGGGCGATTGTTAGTAAACTCTAACAAATTTAATAATCGGCTTTTCTAAATAAAAAATTAAATTTGAGATGAGAATCAGATTTATGTGCATTTCGTTAAGGCTATTGCCAGGGCTGTTTTTTGCGATCGGTTTTTTAGCTTCCCCGTGAAGCGAAGCTATCCCGTAGGGAATCGCCCGCAATTGATCGTCCATTCGATCGGGAGCATCTCAATGAAAGCAGCCCTCCGCTAGAAATTGGAGTTAGGAGTCAGGAGTCAGGAGTCAGGAGAAAAGAGTCAGAAGGAAGAATGAAGGAGCCAGAAGAAGTGTTTTTACAAATATGAGATGCTCCCATTCGATCGACCACCTACCCTTCACAACCGGAATTAGCGACTGACTAGCCCCATCCCTCCCACATTTTGCCCACTCTGACTTGTTCGAGTCCTCTGTCGGAGGCGGAAGCCTGTCCCTACAACGATAGGATTAGGTTGATGCGGGCCCCAGGCAGGGCTGTTTCATTCTCTTGTAGGGGCAGCAAAGAGTGGCTGCCCCAATCTCTGAAACACGAACAAATCGTGGATGGGGAGGGTAGGCATTCTTGGCACTACAAGAGTCAAAATCATCGTTTTCCGTAGGGGCAATCCCACGCCCGGTTGCCCGGAAACAGCCCTGGGGCCCCACGGGCGATCGATCCTCACAAACAGCACGGTCAGTATGTCTTTAAGGCTATGCCTTCGGGTAGGATTAGTAGGACGAGAGGAAGTGGATAAAATGAGCGCTAGCAGCAATTCAACAGAAATTAAGTTCGGAACCGATGGGTGGCGGGGACTGATTGCCCATGACTTTACTTTTGCCAACGTGCGAAAAGTCACCCGGGCGATCGCCAGTTACCTAGAAACCGCTTACACAAAAGACCGCCCAGTTCTAGTCTCCTACGATACCCGCTTTCTGGCAGACGAGTTCGCCCGCACCTCGGCGGAAGTATTGGCAGATTTGGGATGGACGGTGAAAGTGGTCGATCGAGATTGCCCCACACCAGTCATCGCCTACAGCGCCAAGCATCTCAACTCCGCAGGAGCCCTGATGTTCACGGCTTCGCACAATCCCGCACCTTACTGCGGCATCAAATACATCCCCGACTACGCGGGCCCGGCAACCCCGGAAATTACTGATACCATTGTGGCAAATATTGCTGGTGCTTCTGATGCCCCAGCCAAAGGCAGCCACAACGATAAAATCTCCAGTTTTGACCCGAAACCCGAATATCTGAAGTTTCTTTATACTTTGATCGATGTGGAGCGGATTCGCTCTGCTAAGTTGAAGGTGAAGTACGACGCTCTCTACTCGACTTCTCGCGGCTATCTCGACGGCGTTTTGGAACACTGCGGCTGCGAAGTCGAAAGTTTTCACACCTACCGCGACGTGCTGTTTGGTGGCGGAATGCCCGAACCCAAGGGAGAACAGTTAGTTGAGTTGGTGGAAGCTGTTAAGAAGGATTCGGCGGATTTGGGTTTAGCTACCGATGGCGACAGCGATCGCTTTGGTATTGTTGACGAGTTGGGAAATGTCTTGACTCCAAATACTGTACTGTTGCTGCTGGCGCGTCACTTGGTTAAGAATAAAGGATTGACTGGGGCGATCGTCCGTACAGTCGCAACTACCCACTTGCTGGACAATTTGGCCGCCAAGTACGGTTTAACAATCTACGAAACCGCAGTCGGTTTTAAATACATCGGCGAAAAAATGCGGGAAACTGCGGTGCTCATCGGTGGGGAAGAATCTGGCGGTTTGAGCGTTTTGGGTCACATTCCTGAAAAAGACGGGATTTTGGCTGATATGCTAGTTGCCGAGGCGATCGCCTATGAAGGCAAACCCCTTTCTCAGCTAGTCGAAGAAGCCATTAAAGAAGCCAGCGGCCCCCTGTACAACAAACGTTTGGACTTGCACCTAGAAGAAGCCCACAAAGCAGCCGTTTTGGAATCTTTTACCAAGAATCCCCCCACAGAAGTAGCAGGTATCGCCGTTAAGGAAATCGGCCGCAAAGACGGGATTAAACTTTATCTTGAAGACGGTGGCTGGGTACTGCTGCGGCCTTCGGGAACCGAACCCCTGATGCGCGTTTACATGGAAACCAATTCTGTGGAAAAAGAAAGCCAAGTTGCCCAACACATGGAAAAGGTAATTTCCCAGTTAGAACCTGTTTAAATTTCTACCTATTCCAACGGGGATTTTTCCCCTAGCGCTTGGGATTGTGAGGTGCGCCGAAGCGCACCTTACGTATTTTTGATAACTCTGGCAAAGCCTCTGAACATTAATCATCGATACTGCTGGGCCAGTTATATATTTGCAATACACTCGGATTTGTTAAAGTTTGGGATTTGTAAATTTATCTATTTATTTTTAATTTTTAATTAATTTAAAAAATTCCTAAATTTTTTCCGAATCTACTTGACTTTTATCCAGATAAAATTGTATATTATTAAATAATCGGGTGTTTGCAAAAATAAAATTTTCACACATATTCCGATTATAAAACAATTATACAAGTTAAATTACTAGCCTGTCAACCCGTTTATGAAAACAATTCCTCTGCTCGCCATTAGTTTTTTAGTAGCAATTTTAGTAAGCGCGATCGGCATTATCTCAGTGCAGAACGCCGCCCCAGTATCCTTAAACTTTATCTTTTTTCAATCGATACAAATGCCCGTAGGAGTAGTATTGGCAATGAGCCTGAGTGCAGGACTGATCGGAGGTGCGCTACTGCAACCGCTGTGGAACCTTTCAGATTCCCAAAACTCGCGTCCTAAATTTCAGGCCAATCCAGAAGAATCCGACACCGTACAATATTAAATAGATTTGATCCCTTAAAGGGAATATACCTGGCCGTCAATCAGCAGCCGAGTAATTCCCTTTGCTCGCAAATAAGGTGCTGCTTTTTGCAGCATACTGCTGTCAGGAATCTTGAAAACCCTTTGATTGCGAGTAGCAAACCGGCGGGCCACTCGGTGATTGTCAAACACTGCCAGAGTTTTCTCGCGAATTTCCGCCGCCGGAATTTGACCCAGTTCGCCAAAAGCTTTTAGAGGTCTGGTGATTAACTCTGCCGCCCGATCGACCACCAAATAACAAATTTTGGGCAGAGATGCTTCGCTTAAAGGCAAAACTTGAATCAGTCCTGTACCCCGAAGCTCGTTAGCGAAGCCCTCGAAGAGGATCGACTCCCCTGACGATATTGAACCCAGCAGACGGCCTTCAAATAGAGAGTCTTCATCGTCTAAATCTTCGTCGAAGTCGTCATCTAAATCATCCTCATCCTCATCCTCATCCTCGTCATCTTCCTCGAAATCGCTAAAATCTTCACCTGCCAGCAACCCTTCTGCTGGCAGCATTGCCTTTAGTTCACCAGTCACAACAGCGCGGTGGCTGCGATCGGCAAGATTGGCTGCTTGGGCATCTGGCACATCAGAAACATCCAAATCCGACTCTACATTCCCTCGAATTTCGAGTTCTGGAACTGGTTCAGGGACTGCTCCAGAACGCTTTCGGATCGTCGGTCTCGAATTTGCGGCTGACTGCAGGAGGGGGACTGACTCCGACAGGGGGACACCTACAGGATCGGTTTCGCCATCTGCCGACGGATCAGTAGTCCTCTCTGTCGGTTCAGAAACACTGGTGCGATCGGACAAACGCTTTTGTTTTTGCTGCACTAGAAATTCATATTCCGGCCCCGACAAAGCCCCCTGAATGATGCGCCTCACAGTCGAACTGCTCACTCCGTAGCGCTTTGCCAGAGTGATAGTATTCTCGTTTGACTGTCGGTACAGCCTGATGAGTTCGCGTTTGTCTGAATCGGAGAGTTTTGTAGGCGTCATGCCAAGTTTTCCAGCAAAAAGACTTGATACTCCCGACTGATGAATCAGGGGGATTCTTGACTAAGACCATAAAGGGACTTTCAAAGGCGTTATCAATGCGCCTCTACTGACTTCTTTGAGACAAAGCCCCAAAGTTGCCGCTACTTTTCTACCGATATTGCCTGCCCCATTGCAATCAGCATTAATCAACAAACCTTCAAGAGTACGGTACAATCCGCGCTTAATTCTTTGACCGCAAGGTTGCCACCCTTCTGGTTTTTCGCAGAATTTAGGTAGCAAATCAAGATCGATAAAGGAAGCCTTCGACGTATACGACTCTTCGGTTTCCACAAACCGAATCCCGTACTGCTCGCATAACTGAGCAATACGGGATTTTAGCCGGCCAGTTGGAATCTGAACAAAATTTTGATTAGTTTTATTTCCTAAACTAATACCATTTTTCATGACAGCATTCCAGCCGAATACTACAGTACCAATTTTATTGAGCAAGCAATGATTTATTACTTTTCGAGCTGCTTTGTTGACAGCATCCCGCATGGTGCGATTGCGATTCTCAGTTAAACCCTCCAATCGTTTTGACCAGTAACCATTCGCTTTCCCTGACATCAAAAACGCAACACGCTTGTTATATCCTTGATTGATGGACTTCAGATGTCGTCCGTCAATTATTAAGCTAGTCCCCACATTGCTGATACAAGTCAACCAATTGTTCATCCCGTGGTCGATCATCAAGACCTTGGATTGGTCTACCTCTACTTGGACATCTTTCAGTTTGTAAATCAACTCTAAATAGAAGGCACCGTTTCGAGGTAGAATCCTATATTCTCTGATTGCTTTGTAGTCGAGATTGGTAGGCTGAGGAAGATAGAAAGCATCCAAGCCGAACCAAGTTTTAACCTTGCTGCCCAATGGGAATCTCAGTAGTCCATCCTTAAGCCGGACAGAGCGACCTGTATAAGTCACTAAAGCTAGACCGCCTTGTCGATAATTCGGTAATCTAGGTCTTTGGGTTACAGTGCCTTTGCGAATTCCTCTCAGTAGTCCAATGTAGGATTTAAAAGACTCAGCGACGGTAGTTAAAATCTGTTGCGCGGTATCCGAATAAAATGCTTTGTAATGCAAGTTCTGGTTTTCTGTACCAAGCACTTTGTGCAACTGGGCCCTACTCGGTATCTTGCCTGTCTTGAAGTACATTTGGCGAGCATAATATATTCCGCAGTTCGTCAACTTTGACGACTCGCTACAAAGGAATTCTAGAATTGCTTTTAAGTCTGTATTGGGACTTATTAGATTTTGTTGGCATCCAAACATATTCTCTTTCCTCCCTGTTAAATTATACTATCATAGTAGGATTTCATCCTGTCAAAAATAAACAATATAATTCTGTTTATGTTCATGATTTGACCCCTGCTGTAGATCGATCTACAGCAGGGGTCAAATCTGTCGTAGCCTATCTTCTGCTATGAAGGAATTAATTGAGGATAAAGATGTTAGGCGACGGTCGTCGCTGCCGCTTTCCTCCCCATGTCTAAAGCCAGGGCTTCTCGCTCGTTTTTTGGTGAAAAGACGCAGGCTAGCAGTCAGCGAACTGTGATTTTTCATTTTCGATTTCAAGCTCACAGATGCCGACAAGGGCAAAACAGCTTTCGCGTCCCCATCGCTTGCCAAAGCAACCCTAACCTCAAATCGCTAGGCTGCGCGACGACTGCGCCTGCTCTGGCGAGAACGGGTTGAGATATCATGTTCCAAGATAGCTCCAATTCCGAAGAGGATGGCGCTGAAAACAAAAAAGACTTCCAGCAAACTGCCGCTTTGATAAGTACCCTCAGCCTGAGTATCGCGCCATTTAAAGTACATATCTGCGATGTAAAGCGAAAAAGTTGCCGCCGCAATCATTCTCCAAGATTGGGAAAAACGTCCTCCCCAAAACGCCAGCAGCAGTGCTGTAGCAATAATCAGCAGAAAAACGTCCCCGACGATGTAAAACAAATTGATTGCATAGGCGTAAGGCGACAGTTGCTTGTCAAGTGCTATTACCCATGCGGGAGTTTTACTTGGTTCTGCTGCTTCTTCTTCTTCTTCTTCGGGTGCGGATTTAGCAGCAGTCGCGGCTGTTCCTTTTACCATTGAGTTGGACGAATTTTCTAAACCAGGCCCTTTTGCCGCAGGCGCTGGCGCAGAGCCTGTCACTACTTCCTGGGTGGCTGCTGGAGACATTCCTAGCTGTAGCCTCCAAGACTCAGGTGCAGCAACCCAGATAGCTACAGCAATCCCGAAGGCTGCAATTCCCGCTAACAAAGCCCACTGCCAAATTTCTAGATTCAGCCGTTTGGAAGTCACAGCGATCACCATGCCCCCAATCAGTACCACATAGCTGCCCAGATAAAAGGCATCTGCGGGGGACACGTCCGGGTCGGCCTCGAAATACAGTTCCCAAATGCCAAATAGCACACCGCCGATAAAATAGAACAGCATCCCCAGACCAATGCCCAGCCAGACGTTGCGCCCGCTGACCATGTGCGGGCTTTGCCAGTTTCTAAAACAAACTAATGCAGCTCCCAGGTATGCCCCGCATTCAAAAATATAAGTGCCGATCGAGTACCACAGAGGTAAACCCTCTTCTGCTGAGAGGGGGACGCTGAACAGCAAAAAGAACAGCAGCGCCATGACAGCCCAGACAATGCCCACAATCACTAGGGTCTGAGCTGACAGTAAAGATGAAGATGTAGATGACTTTTCTGAAGTGCTACTCATAGGGATTCCACGAGACCTAACTAGCGGTTGAACGCACCCCATCTCAATCTTTGATTGGAGATGAGGATTCTTTCGCCAAAAAACTTAAAAAACCTCGATCTGACGCTTCCGGGATAACTGGCGTCCTCAGTGTGTCGTCGGGGCTTTTGCCCTCGTACACTATAGAAAGACTAAGCAAGAATAATATCTATTTACTAATTCAATAAATTAGTTGTTAGTCGATCTTGTACCCGGAAATATAATGATAGACATACGGTAGATGTCTCCACCCTTAAGGTTTTTACAGTACCAAATCTATCTCTGAAATTATACCCTCAAAGGTTGAGGTATCTGTTTTTTTGCTTTCCCATTCCCCTACTCATATCAATGATTCTAGGTGGGGAATGCGATCGAAACTTAGTTAAATTGCCAGACCATAGGTGGCATCCAAACCGAATCAACAATTTGGTTGGTCAATACAAGTTGGCAATCCAACCTGTATATCGCGTACCCCCTACAGCGCAATTATCTAAGATCCATTATCTCGACCCAATTGTCTGAGCAATTGTCACAGATTTTCTATCCTGCGATCCACAACTTGTTGAGGGCTGATTGTTTCAGCCAATCTAGAAACTGAGTCCGATCCGGTGCTGGCATATCTTGCAGCACATCGCTCACTCCCTCCGCGAAGTCCGTATTGCCAAAATATGATTTGCCCAAGCGGTGGAGTTCTTGCAATAAGGTCTTGAGATGCTGCTCTTGCCAAGGAGGCACCTTGTGATTTTGCAAGGGACTAACGGTTAGCCAGTTTTTTATCGCATCAGGGGAGTCTGCCTGGGGGAAGTTTCCCTGCTGAAATACCTTGGCGATATCTTTCTGAAACGATGTGGCTTGCCTTGCGCCTAAGAGGTCTTCTACATCGAAGTAAACAGCTTGGAGGAGCAGCAGACAAGCCTGCGCGAACAGTGGTGCTTTGGCTGCTTCATTCCCTGCCGGTTCTTCACCGGCAAGCTGATCTAAACGGACTTTTCCCCAGACGCTATATCTATCCGGCTCTTCTAGCAGAACACAGGCTTTGCCTCGGTTGTCGGTTAAGTCCCGCCACAAGGCTCTGGCGTCTTCTGCTTGCTTGCCGTTGAAGGCGCTGATCAGGCGAAAAGTCTGCCCCTGATAATTGAGAATGGGAATTTGTTGATCCCGTTTTGGGTGTTGAAAATTGGTTATTTCAACATCCTGCCGTTTCAGAATAAACATGACACTGCGATTTGACTCCTGTCATGGCCGAGGTGCTGTGCTTTTGACACTCCCGATGCCTAAAGGCGAGGGGATTCTTGATTCAGCGAATCCACTTAAATTAGCAGGATTGCTCCCGATCACCCAGAGATGGTTCTGCTACACAAAACTTGGCTAAACTTATTTAAGTCTCACCATTCAATCAGGATTGCTCCTAAAGGGTCTGCTTCCTGTTTCACCCAAGGGAGTCGGCTCCTTCTTGTCCACAGGCGTTAATTCGGGTGTAGCCCGCCCTAATTGAGTTAATTTTAGTTGAAGCTTTTAGCCATGAGTCATCCAATATTTTCAACCAATTTAACGAAACGCGGACTCGCGTTCGACCTTGTAACAGGCTGGTCAGTTTTGACTTGCACGGTGGTTTACTCTCCCAGATAATTAAGCCTTTGTTTTCGGCACTGAGGTAATCATACCGCCCAGAATGTTAACCATTCAAGTTAAGTATGACTAATTTTAGTAAACTTTTTGGCTATTTAGTCCAACTCCTCAAGCGTTCCGATACTTTTTTGCTAACAAATGCTAACAAATATCTAAGCTGAGATTGTCTCTCAGCCTTGGCGTATAAATCAATGCACGAAGGAAAATCCCCCGCGCACAATTTAGGACTGCTGTACTGGCAACGCTTGATTTTCGCGCTCGTGCTGAGCAGGCGATTGACTGTTTTGCTTTGATGCCGTAGAGGAAGCTTATATAAAGGCTCCGTACCATCAGGGATTTTCACCTGAGTCTTTCAATCCTAGTTCTACCACATTTTTATCAAATATCAAGTCGAGCAGAATGTTAGCCAACATAACTCAATATCAGCAAATTAGTCATTCTGACTCAACTCATACCTCAAATCAGGGGACGATCTCTGGTTTGGCGGTAATGGGGTCAGCGTTTTAGGCTTTGCCACTAGGGGAGGTTAACATAACCAATAGACATCGGGGAAAAAGCACCTGTGACTCTTTTGCTGTCTGAGTTCCGTCTTAATGGGGAGAGATATCCGATCGACCAAATATAGGGGTTTCAACTCGACCTCTAAATACTTTACCCGAGTTCACCAAAAAACGAGCGAGAAGCACCGGGCTACCGACATGGGGAGGAAAGCGGCTGCGACGACCGTCGCCGTGGAATGATCGCAACTTGAGTCGCAATGATATGATAAGTGCAGCGATTAAGAATAACCATCTACGTGTTGAAGCATTTTAGTTTCGGTGAGATTCCGGCACAGTAAGCCACTACTGCCTTTGAGCAGGAAGCCTATTTAACTGACAAAAAATATCAAAATGTGGAGCGTACCTATCTGGCATAAGTGATGGACTCCGAAAGCCGAAAAAAGCCAAAAGTATACGCAAAGCTTGGATTCGTCCATGCTGAGTTGGTAGAGGCGCATTGATAACGCCTTTGAAAGTCCCTTTGTGGTCTAATCAAGAATCCCCCTGATTCATCAGTGAGGAGTATCAAATAATTTACTTGCTCGATCGCACACTGCACCGATACAATAATCTTGTTAGCGATTTTTGAGTTGGGTGCGTAACTCAGTTGGATAGAGTAGCTGCCTTCTAAGCAGCGAGCCGCAGGTTCAAGTCCTGCCGTACCCGTTAGGTAATCCTTTTGCGTAGCAAGGGTTTCAGGTTGACTAAGCTACCGAGAGTCTGGTTTTCCGCTCATCTTTAGCTCAGTCCTACTCTTCTAAGTAGCTGAGTATGTCCAAAACTGCCTCCATATCTGCCAAGTTTGCGCCGGACTTTTTGCGTCTGGTCTTCAACTTGTTAAGCAGGTCGGCCGGCTCTGGAAATTCTGCGACGGTCGGAGCCGAGTTTTTATTTGCTTGCCGATCGCGCTGCGCTTCCTTGAGTTCTTGTTCCAACATCTGCACCTTCAGTCCTAAATCGCCGTTGCGCTCGTGTAACTCATTCAGTTCCTTATCCCATTCTGCAAGCTGCTTGTTGGCCGCTTTCAATTCCTGCCTGAGTGATTCATCGTTGCCGTCACTCAGGCACTCAATTTTCCCAGCCGTTCCTCAATGGCGGCCATCCGTTCCATCACCGGGTCAAGGCGATCGGCTACAGCCTTGTCTACAGTGTCTACAATTTCTGTAGACACGACGCTATCATTGCTTCGTGTAGACAAATCTGTAGACGATGTAGACACTATCGGTGTAGACAAAGTAGACAGCGCTGTAGACGTGCCTGAGACTTCCTTGAGAATGCGTTGTGCAGCTTGACTAAGTGACTCACCGTCTAGCTTCTGAGCTTCTATCCAGTTCAGGAAGTGACCAGAAGCCCTAAACGATACAACTTGACTTTGACTCATTGTAGACACCTGTATACAGTATTTGTCTACAATAACTGATATCTGTCTACAGTGTCAACAGTTTGTAGGCAAAACTTGTAGACATGAAAATCCCCCAGTTAAGGGGGATGGGATTGATCCGTCAGTTGTCAGGCAGTGGCTAAATTTTTCCTTGGAGACGGATGAGTTCAGCAATTCGCTCACGGACTAACTCGTCTTCTCCCTCCAACCAGTCAGCGATAGTAGCAGTGCTGTATTTCCGTCCCGGAGTATTCCATCCGAACATTTGAGTAAGCAGGGCTTGTAAATGTTCAGAATGGTACTCTGGCCACCAGATTAGTGCAATGTCTCGCATTTTTTCTGCGTCCTCTAGGGTGATAACTTCAGGTACTGATGCCACTGCCGGCTCTGACTCCGGTTTTAGCGGGGATTGAGATTGCTGAGGTTGAGTGAGTATGTTTACCATTTTCTCGCGCTCGCTTTGTGGCTGTTTTGAGAACCATTGCAAAAATTCTGTAAAAGGTGAGGAAATTGAGTTGCCAGAGTTGCCAGCGCTCTGTGTAAGGGTTTGTGGGTTGCCAACTGGGTTGCCAACTGGGTTGCCAATATTTTCTGGCAACTCACCTGGCAACCCTGTAACCCTTTCTGCGTCTAGTGGCAACCCTGGCAACCCAGTTTTGCCACTTCTTGTGGAACTTTGTACAAAGCTAATTCCAAGCAAGTATTTTTGCCCTCTCCGTTCCATTTCGTCACGACCGTTATATCGGTGAACTTGTACTTTAGGGAAAATCTCGCACAACCTTGAATACAACTGGTTTACAGCTTTCACCGGAGCGTCATATTTATTGGAAAGTTCATTCCAAATCAGCTTCTCCTTGGTGCCACTAGTCTCTCGCTCTAGAATCCCTGCATCCTCATACCAAGCTTGCAATTGCTCCCACAAATCTTTAACCCAGACGCGACCGCCAGACTGAACCTCCAAACCAACCTCGCGGGCAAACTGCCACAAATGCCGGCTTTCCTCCTGAGCTTCTCGCATCGCCTCACGGGTTGCCTTGTAGTCAATCCCCTCTTTTAGTAGCAGTGGCAACCGCTCCAACATCTTGTTGAGCATCGCCGGCGCAATCCGCTCAAGGATAAAGTTCTCATCATCCTTAAAGCGCGGGTCAGCCTCTAATTCACCCTGAGACGGGTCAGCATTGTGCTTGTAAGTCTTCTTGAAACTCAGGATGCCGTAGCGGTCATCAATGGCGGCCGTCCCTCCAGTGATAGAGGGTAGTTTGTTGCAGTTGGCAAAGAAGACGGCCGCAGGCTTGTACTCATAACCATCCTTGCCCTTGCGTTCAATATCAATGATGTCGCCTGTTATTAACTGCTTAAGACTCTGGATGGTGTCGAGGTCTACTTTTGCAGTATTCTCGGAAGCCCAATTACAAATACTTCCTTCAATTCCTGCTAGAGAGAACTTGCGGCCATTGTCATAGGACTTGAAATCTGACAGCGACTTGCCAGTCATCCCCCGCCCAAAGACAGCGGACAACACAGCCCGCAATGTATCCTTGCCGTTAGCCCCCTCGCCGTGGCACAGCAAACCTTTAACGCCCCGTCCCGTCAGCTTGGAGCGAACAAGCTTCAAATTCAACGCAGCAGCAGCAGTCCGCAAAAATACCTCACGCTGCGACGGTTCCAAGCATTCTAAAAGGCGATCGCAATCTGTCGGGTCAATGTCAGGGTCATACTTGCAGCCAACATAGGTATAGACCTGGTTAGGGTCATGTGGCACAAACGAGTGAGAACCGTCAGGGTTAATTTTCACTACCCCGTTAGAGCAGTTCAAGCCGTCAGGATTTATTTTGTTTGGGTCAACCCAGTTCTGATCGATAACCCACGTCAGAATCTCAGTTCTGTTACTAGACCTGGCTCGGTTGTTGACCCAAACACCCTTTACCTTCTCCGCGTAGGTATTGAGCCAGTCACCGATACGGCGCTTTTCCTCGGATTCCGATCGCAATTCGTAGTGACTGCCGACATAGCGATAAAGCTGACCTCCAATAGCTTTCCAGTGACCGTCTGAGTAAAGTGCAGCCTCTGCCTTCTGTACGAAGTTTTGCAGTGCAGTCGGTGCTGTGTCTGGGATGTAGTCACTTTTACTACTGTCATACTTCTGGCATACTACTTGTTCTCGCGTGCGCGGGTGAGGAGTTAAAGAAATATTAGGAGTTAATTCCGTTGCAGTGTTATTGACTGCTTCCTCCATCCGTTGAATAAATTCCTCGCTGTCTATGGCTTCCAAGATTTCTCGGATGTCTCCCGCATCTGGAATATCTGGGTAGATGACACACGGGTCAACAACCACACAAGGGAATCGGATGTGACGGGCAACCAGCCAGACTCCTTGACTTTTCTTGATACCCGCGTCATCGTTATCGCGCAACACTGCAACACTGACGTTTTTGCCTGTCGCTTGCAGAGTTTCGAGCATTATCTGAATTTCGGGGTCACCCCAATTGGAACCTTGCAGCGTTAGTCCTGCGATGCCGATGCCCCTCGCACGGTCTACATTGTCTTCCCCTTCAAGCGTCAGAACGAGAACGGGTTCACCGTCTGGTAGTGCTTTTAGTAGTTCGACAACTTCATCAATCCGATATGCCGGCCAGCGAGTATCGCCTTTGCTCCAGACTTCCTTGCCACTGGGGTCGATGTGAATTTGGCGACAGGTTTTGTCGCGTCCCTTTGGTTTACTTGCATCGGGCCAATCAAACCGCAAAACCTTTTGAGTGTCGCTGTAGGCGTAGGTGATTTGTGTAGCACTATCTGGAACGCCTTTAGGGAAGTATTTAGGTTGTTCGGTTCGGGGTGGTTTTCCGGGTGCGGGTAATCTCAGAAGTTTCGCGCCGATCGGAACTGGTACGGGTAGGTATTCCTTCTTTTTGGCTTTTGGCTTCTTTGCCTGTGGTTTGCTTGCCTGTTGCTTAAGTTTTTCTTCCTCGCACTCTGCTAAAAATTCAGCCAGTGGCCGGATAGCTTCCCGAATATCAGCGGTTGAGCAAGCGTTTGTCCAGCACTGGTACTTACCGTTCTTGGAGTTAATCCCTAAACTGTGGCCCTCGCAAACAGGGCAAATATAGTAATTTTTGGCTTTGCCTGGTTCCAGTTTGTTGAGATGGTCGCGGATGTCGAATTTTTTGGGGGTGCTTGAAGTTTGCTCGTTATCTGGAGTAGAATTGTCGTACATAAATTTAGCTCGCCCACAGCGAGTCTGAATGTGGATAAAGCCTCAAAACCGTTGCGTAAGGGTTCCAATCTTCGAGCAGCGGTTTTTTGGTGTTTAGTTAGGTTTTTGAAAAATTGAAAGCTCAAGTGGAACCAGCTTTTCTGGCGTCAGGGTATGACGTTAAAAAGCCAGTCTTCCTCGTGCAAATGAGAGTCCAGCTTAAGTTTTGGTGGGTCGTATGCACGCGCAGTCGTTTCACGGTACTGCCTGTCTATCGGGTCTTAACCCGCCCCTCCTAGCAACCTACTTTGGGAGATTCCCGGATTCATTCGTCACCATCGACCGAGCAACAAACCCACCTACTCTTTCTCTTGCAAAGCATTTCTTTGGGCTGCCTACCGGATGCACCCCGATTGCTCAAGGTTGAGGCTCCACCACTTTAAATTCTAGGGCTTACCCGACCGCAACTGACACCACTTCGTTAAAATTTTGGCGTCAACTTGTCCGATTGAAATCATTTCCCCTACAACAAAAATCATCGCGGACAAGCTGCCACTCAAAATTTTTGTCAGTTGCTACTTAGTGTCGCTGTAATTTCTAGGGTATGGTAACTGAGGACGAGCTTTATATCCAGGAAGCGGACAATCGGGAGGAGTAATGAAAAAAGCTACAGAAGCAGGAAGTTGCCCTTCATTTGCATCCATATAAGAAACTACTTGCAAAATCCTCTCTACATAAAGCGCAGGTATCCGTACCAACTTAGTTTTTCCAGCAACTTGCCATTTATAAGGTCTGCCCGCCCGCAACCTCAAACCGCCTACCTTGTTTTTTTTGACTCTCATTTTGTTACACAATTAACTTTTGGTTACACAATCACATTTAGCTACAACCCTTACTCTGTATCCCCCCTAAGTATTATATTTCTTTATCTTATTTCTGTTATACCGGGTATTACTCGCCCCGGTTGGCCTGCGGCGCCATAAATTCTAACTATCGCGGCTGGGGGGGCGGGCCATACCCGGCTCCCCCCCCAGCCCACGTTTTCATCCTCCTTCTATTAAGCGTTTATACTCAGATTCAGCAGCTTTGTATTTTGGTGAGCCTCCCTTGCTAACCCCCCATACCTCAAGGATGATTTTCGCTTTACCCCATCCCTTAGCCTTCAGTTGCAGCGCTCGTTCAGCGCGTTCTGATTCAGCGTTCTGAGAGTCGTTCTGTTCGGGTTCAGCTAGTTGTTTTTGGGCGATCGGTTCTGATTCCTCTTCCCCGTCATAAGTCAGTGCCAGTAAGCGTTCTAGCTGTTCTCGCGGGTTCAAAATTTGTTCAGCTTCTTGCTGTCGCTGTTGTTGAGAAATGTAAACAGATGTACTGATTTCGTCAATCGTATCAGCCTTGATAGCCTTAGCTTTCATCGCCTCGATTTCATCTTGTTCTGACTGTTCGCGAGCGATATTACCAGCGACCACAGAGCAAGCAATCGCAGCACACAAACTGACACCTTGCAGTGCTTTATGAGTGTCTAGCTTTTTGTCCAGGGCTGCTAGTGGAGTCAGCCACAACACGACAGAGGACGCGCTCAATACAAACAGTTTTAGCTGCATAGAAACACCCCCAAACCAATCAACAGCATCGCTAAACCGCCGATTAAAAGCGCTTGTAAATCGGCCACTGAAACCTTAAGCAACTTACTCAGGGAGTAGTCAAGTAACCAGCTCAACCCCCAAGCAATCGCAATCGCTGCTAGCAAGAATAAAACGGCTTTCATTGCCATCGGATGCAGACTCGCTATCCACCCCAAAAGGGAGAAAGCGACGCATCCGGCAACGAAGTAGTTAGCCAGATACATCGCTTTCATTTAGTGAGTCCCTCCTGTGAGTTTTGCCTTGATTTCATCAATGCGAGTCCGAGCATCACTGTCAGCCTTATCAATCCCTAAACCCAGTCGGGCATAGCCGGGACGCAAACTGTGCAAGTGCTTAGCTAGTCGAGTGTCTGAGCGTTTTTTGCCCAGTTCATTATCGGCCACAGCACCCTCATATTTGCGGTGATGACGGTGAACTTTAGCATCGGCTTCTTCAACTTTTGCCAGCGCTTCATAGGCACGTTTAGATTGTTTTGCCCCGTCTGTTTTCTCCTTTGCTAAATCCTTCATAGCGTCCGCTTCTTCCTTCGTGAAATAGCGCGGTGCTGGTACAACTGGAGCACTACGAATGCTGGAAAAGTTACCAGGATTTAGCGGTGTGATGACACTTGCGTCGGTGCTTGCCAAAACTTTTGATTTGTCGATAGCGTGTCCGCCGTCGTTGCTAGCCGTGAGTTTTCCAGCATCAGAATTTCCGCCAAAAAGGCGTAGTTGTAAGCTCATAATTTTGTCCCGATTTGAATGTTGATGCGAACTGGGGAGGGAAATAAATTCAAGGGGTTGATTTGTCGCCACATAGACATAGCCAGCACAAACACCCCCGCCGATGTGAGTACGAGTGCAATGAGTTGAGAGATGTCAACCCAGTCTAAAAAGCTGGTGGAAGTCTGGCGGGTGAAACCGCAGGTAGTGCCCTGAAGGAAAGGATCGAGTAAGTTACTATTAGAGAGAAGTGTTTACCATAGTGTGATATGACAATA